>NZ_CAWMYC010000108.1:0-88242 GCF_963872035.1 Scytonema sp. HK-05 | reverse complement strand
CAACCAACCCCAAAAAGCCGCTGATTTGCTCAACGGAGCGATCGCCTCTGCCAACGAGATTCAGGTTTCCTATTACAAAGCCTTTGCCTTAAGTGCCATTGCCGAAGCCTATGGCAAGCTCAACCAACCCCAAAAAGCCGCTGATTTGCTCAACGGAGCGATCGCCTCTGCCAACGAGATTCAGGTTTCCTATTACAAAGCCTTTGCCTTAAGTGCCATTGCCGAAGCCTATGGCAAGCTCAACCAACCCCAAAAAGCCGCTGATTTGCTCAACGGAGCGATCGCCTCTGCCAACCAGATTCAGGATTCCCCTTCCAAAGCCGATGCCTTAAGTGCCATTGCCAAAGCCATTGGCAAGCTCAACCAACCCCAAAAAGCCGCTGATTTGCTCAACGGAGCGATCGCCTCTGCCAACCAGATTCAGGAATCCAGTAACAAAGCCAATGCCTTAAGTGCGATTGCCGGAGCCATTGGCGAGCTCAACCAACCCCAAAAAGCCGCTCCCTTGCTCGAGAAAGCGATCGCCTCTGCCAACCAGATTCAGGAATCCCGATACAAAGCCGATGCCTTAAGAGCGATTGCCGAAGCCATTGGCGAGCTCAACCAACCCCAAAAAGCCGCTCCTTTGCTCGAGGGAGCGATCAACTCTGCCAACCAGATTCAGGAATCCCGTGGCAAAGCCGATGCCTTAAGAGCCATTGCCGAAGCCTATGGCAAGCTCAACCAACCCCAAAAAGCCGCTCCTTTGCTCGAGGGAGCGATCAACTCTGCCAACCAGATTCAGGAATCCCCTGGCAAAGCCAATGCCTTAAGAGCGATTGCCGAAGCCGCTGCGAACCTGGAAAAGTGGGGACAGGCACTGAAAGCTACGCAACAATGTCCCAGTAACGATTGTAAGGTGGAATCGCTGACGAAGGTTTTAACGGTTCATGCCGAGCAGCGGCATCCTGAGTTGAAGGAGGAGAAGGAGGAGGAGGAGTGAACTTTTTTTAAACAGCGATAATTAGCCAACTGACAAGTTTACGCTTGCGCGATGCTTTGGAGGAGACGCCTTAACTCCACAACAGTGCGATTACCTACTGAGCAGCATATTTTACAATCTTCCAGAAAAATACATACTCAATTTCTATCAAAATTCCAAATACCAACTTACAGCGGTTTGCAACTGGCTAAGGTACAAAAAGAAATAATGAACCACAGATGGACAACGGACACTTGCCACACCGGGGGGAACCCCCGCAAGGCTGTGTCCTCCAGATGGACACAGATGCATTTGTAGTTCAATACGGTTCAGATAAGACCAAAATTCTTAGTACGACCACATTGTAGAGACGCGCCATGGCGCGTCTCTACAGAGAACACGAATGCCACTAAAATCCTTAACTGAACCGTATTGATTTGTACTTCATCCAATTGAATTGCGCTGTATTTTCCCAAAACACATATAAAAAACCATATCAAATAACACCGTGAAAAAAATCCTCATCCTCTCCGCCAACCCTAAAAACACAAGTCATTTGCGCCTAGATGAAGAAGTGCGGGAAATCAAAAACACACTGCAACTCTCTCCAAATCGAGAGGAATTTCAAATCATCACAGAATCTGCGGTACGAGTGGATGATTTAACCCGCTTTTTGTCTAATCATCAACCAACAATTGTTCACTTTTCCGGACATGGCTCTGGTACTGATGGATTAGCCTTGGAAGATAATTCTGGACACGTGCAACTTGTCAGTACACAAGCCCTGGCAAAGCTATTTGATTTGTTTCAGTCACAGGTTGAGTGTGTTTTACTCAACGCCTGCTACAGCGAATCACAAGCCACAGCAATTCACCAATACATTGATTGCGTGGTGGGGATGAATCAGGCGATTGGAGATACGGCGGCGATTAAGTTTAGCGTCGGATTTTATACTGCCTTAGCAGCACTCAGGAATTATGAAGATTGTTTTCAAATGGGTTGTACCTCGATTGATTTGCAAGGGATTCCAGAATATTTAACCCCAGCAATCAAAATTAGGCGACGGCGTTATCAGACAGTACAGCCAACAAATCCAGTCAAATCTGATAAAGATAATGGTATGAATAATGACAACAAAGGCGGACAAAACCGTTCAGTTTCTATTGGAGATAATGCCACTGGTAGCGCAATTATAACGGGAGATAGTAGCACTGCAAACGTCAATTTTCAACAAGTCAGTTTACCCGCACCTGCAAGCGTCAACATACAAGCAGAACTCAATGCCTTACGTGAAATACTAGTGAAGTTAGAAACCTCAGACCGTCGTAAAATTGACAATGCCTTTGCTGATGCACAGGAGGAGTTAAATAAGCCACAGCCAGATAAAGATGAAATAGGTGATGCATTAAACCGAGCCTTGAAATATGCCAAGAAAGCTGAAGGGTTTGCCTGTGCCATGGACAAACTTCAGCCCCATCTCACTAAAACTACTGCTTGGCTAGGTGATAATTGGCACGAATTGTTAAGTCTGGTGAATTTAACAATTTGACTTGGTAAGCGGTTACGCAAAATTAACGAAAAACCTAACCCCCCAGCCCCTTCCCTGCAAGGCTATCCATGACCCGGATCTATACTTTTCCAGAAATTGACCCAGAAATTACAGCAGTTTTCACGTATTTGAACCACACTGTAAGGGCACAGTAATGCTGTGCCCCTACGCCAAATGTGGTCTATTTACCTGAAAATAGCTGTAAACTCTTGGGCTAATACTAACGTGAGTTAGATGTATCCTGATTTGACCCCTCTCCAAACCTCTCCCCTTGTAGGGGAGAGGCTTAAAAATCCCATTTTTACGTAGCTCCTCCCTCTCCTGCAAGGAGAGGGAGGTTGGGTGGGAGAGGTTCTGAGAACTCACGTTAATACTAAGTTGCATTCATGACTTACACCTCACCCCGCCCTGACGGGCACCCCTCTCCGCGAGCTCGGAGAGGGGCAGGGGGTGAGGTTCTTGAACGCAACTTGGGCTAACTATCAAAAAGTTGTAACTGTCGCTTTAAGCCACCAAACGTCTTAACAATTGGAAACCAATTGTTTCAATTATGTTGCTTGCCGGGAAGCATTGACAAAATTTAGTCGCTTTTAAATTGTCACTAATGGTGAAAAGTCAGACAGTTGGTTCCTGGTATTTGACTCCTCGTTTTTCGTGACGGTTATTAGCAACGATAGGATAAACAATGCTGCGTAACCGATTGATCGCACCGACAGGACGATGCACTGCTAGACCATTTCCAGGAGAAAAACTGAGATCTTCCCCAAAGTCATTTTCTTTGGGAGAATGAACCGTCTGATGCTTAACTGTCAGACGACCAACTGTAAAGAAGGGTGATTCCTCTTCATTCCAAACAATGGTACTATCATCAATGGACATTTCTGGGCTAGTTTGAAATTGGATTTGAAAATCCCAACAATATTCAGCATCAGGCTTTGCTAAAGCTTGAATGATATCCTCTCGGTAGTAGTTGTCCTCTGAACCTGAGGTTTTGGCACGCTGAAGCTCACTTTCTGGTCTGGACTCTAAAGGAAGCGGTTGATGAGGTGGTTGAGTGGAAACTGGAGTAAATCCATATTTAATCACAGCCGGATATTCCACAGGAACTCGACCTGGTTGGGATGGATCAAAATCAGATTTGAGTCCCAAAGAAAACGCTGAAGCACTCCAATAGCGTTCTGTAAGCAAACTCTTGGGAAACCGTTTGAAACTGGTTTTGAGAAGTGTTGATTCGTAGGGATGCAACGTTAGCCATAAAAGCACCAACAGCTTAAGAACCGGAGACAGCCCTGCTCGATAAATCGCTGTAAAAAAGCTGTGGAAGTCTTTGATGGTTCTAATAAAAAAAAGTTCGGTATTGTGGACAATAATATCTTGGGTGTGGAACTCGTGACTTTGCGGTAGTCGTTCTCCTTCTACCCCTATCACTTTTACCGCCATGGAGCGCGTATCTCCTTCATAATCATTCTTTACACTAAACGCACCACTAGCAAATCGTAGCCACACTGGATATTGTTTCGGTTTTGCAAATAAACCTTGTTTTAGGGAAATGGCATTAAGTTGAGCTTCAGTTAATGAGGTGCGTTTGCTCAATTCCTGCTTAATTGCTGCTTCATCAAAGTCAAAGATTTCTAGAGTTCCTTGAACAGCTGCGTGGGTTTTAGAGTGGGTATCTCTCTTTGCAATTTTTTTCTTATCACCCCCGTAAAGATTGTCCATGTTCTTTTTAACTAGCTCGCTCATGAGAGCGCAATATTTGGTTTCGTCTTTTTCTGGGTATTCGGTAAATAGTTTCATTTTTTTTTAAGAAAGGAGGATTAATAATCAGGTGAATTCGTCAAGCAAGAAGAAAGAATGTAAAAATCTCCCCTTTGGTTATAGAGTAAGAGGAGTATTGTTCAGAGCGATCGCTCTTGCCAATCGCTCCAAAAACAATGCAATCTCTTAGA
Organism: Scytonema sp. HK-05; assembly: GCF_963872035.1. NCBI lineage: Bacteria > Bacillati > Cyanobacteriota > Cyanophyceae > Nostocales > Scytonemataceae > Scytonema > Scytonema sp. HK-05. The sequence continues at coordinate 83,783 of NZ_CAWMYC010000108.1, read as the reverse complement.
GGATGTCTGAGAAGTCAAAAATGTCATGCTGTTAGCGTAGCTCCTCGCTGTGCGAGGCACGGAGCGCCAGCGCAGTGAAGCATCTCAAAAATTAACGATAAACAGGGATTCTGAGTCCCAAGGGGACACGCTGCGCGAACGCTCCACTTCGTTACGCTCAGAATGACAAAATATACCGTCCACAAACTTTTCAGACATCCTCTCAAAGGTCAAAAGTGACTTTGTACTTTTTCTCTGATGGTGGAACGTTGCGATTCACTAAATCTGAGACTGTCTTGGTATTTTGAATAATTTCCCAACCCACAGGAGAAAAAGTGTCTTTATTGAAGATAGTGGGTGATAGTAAAGGATTATTCAGCGCCTCAGAAAAGGCATCAATTCCAATTAAGCGTGCGACTAAGGGAGGGATAGTTGAATTTTTCCGCACCTCCTCCGCGTAGATTCCCACATAAAACTCAATATTATCAACATGACCATATAATTCTTTGAGTTTCTCTTGAGCAAATTCATCGCCAGTAATTTGCTCAAACTTGGTCACTCTGGGGAAACCACACATTTCTCGATAATCGTTATAGCTTGCCAATTGCAGCTGTCGTCCCAATCTGATTGAGGGTAACTCAGTTAACTCAACCAATATATCAGGGGTGTTGAATAAACCAATTCTTGTACCTGGTTGGGAACAAGTTTCCTCCATTAATGCTCCCAAACCTTTATCAATAAACATCTTATTGTTCCACAAAGATGTAGCAATATGGGTTGGTTGACCGTCATAGATAAAGGTTTCAGGAATTGCACTATGCCAACGATAAACAAAATCAAACTCAATTGTCATCCAATTGGGACGATACCAACTTTCCTTCACAAAAGCTTCCGGATCGGCAAACAACTTAAAGTGATAGGGAGTTATGTGGTTAATGTACTCTTCCATGATGATTTTTAGAATAATCGCCATGAGAATATTTCTTGATGTTTGGAAGAGCCGTTCATCATCCCAATCTGGATAATTGCTTGCTAATTCATCACAAAGACGATTATGTTCACGGATACATAGAGTATTGAGCATGACATAGCCAATTTGCACATTTGCTCGTTCTACTCCCATCGCAAACAGATATTGTTTTTTATCTACAGGCAGTCTTTTTTCATCATTAATGGGTTCATAAAGACCGTCAAATTGAGGGTCAACTATACCCTGTGCTGGGTCGGCATAATAAAACAAGGGATATTCTTCTTCTACACCATCTTGGCGCTTGAGTTTCTGAGTTTTAAATTTACCTCCTTGAAAGGTTCTTAAAAGATGTGTTCGTTTTCTGTTTAAACCATAAACATTACACAAATCAATTTCATGGTTAGAAGTATTTTTTAATTTCTTTTCCTGAGTGTGATCGATGCGGAGAAAACTATCGGTAAACCACTGCACCCAATAGGGAAACAGCATAGTTGATTTAGGAGAATAAATCGTTTTACCATCTCTTTTACGAAATAAAACCGCCAAATCTTCGACTTTAGGCAGATTCTTCTCAGAGTTCAACTTTGGATCAGGCGGTAAATGTCGTCCAATATAAGTGCGATCATTAAGTAATTCCCAGGAAGTGTAAGTATCAGTTTTCTTAGGAATTTTAGTATCAGGAATATACTCATCCAGAGTCATCATACTGTAGGGATTAGGACGAGTAGGAATTTTGTATATGAGACTATTGATCAGAGTTTTATTAACTTTGTGTTTCAGAAATTCATTACTTTGGACAATTTCCCAAATACCTTTAAAATTTGTTAAAAGGAATGTCTGAAGTTTGTTATCAAACCCGTCTTTAGATGTGTCTCTTTTTCCAGCCATAATTGTCTTTACCTTTCTTTTTTCAAATTATGTATTACAGCGTTTTTCGCTCTAATTACACCACAAATTGTAGGGTGGGCATTGCCTCTAAAGCTTGCTTAATGGACATTTGAGATATTGGTGAGCAATGCCCACCTTACTGATTAGACTACAAATTGTAGGGTGGGCATTGCCTCTAAAGCTTGCTTAATGGACATTTGAGATATTAGTGAGCAATGCCCACCTTACTGATTAGACTACAAATTGTAGGGTGGGCATTGCCCCTAAAAGCTTGCGTAATGGACATTTGAGACATTGGTGAGTAATGCCCACCTTACTGATTAGACTACAAATTGTAGGGTGGGCATTGCCCCTAAAAGCTTGCGTAATGGACATTTGAGACATTGGTGAGTAATGCCCACCTTACAAGAGAACGCTGTAAGTGTGGTTCAACCTAGAATCTCCAGCTTTTGCTAAAAGCGAGGAAATGTCAAGAGATCGCATTAATTCAGTTTGTCAAGAATTTTTTCGAGATTCTTGGGTCGATAGTCCTTGCGGGTTTTCAAACGGTAAATTGCGCTTTCATGAAGATCCTCAATAACATCGCTGACCTCACGAAACTTGATTCCTGCCAATTTAAAGAATCCAACATCGTTCTTAAAGTCACATTCATAATCGGGGTTGATGCCTGTCGGAATCACACTTGGATCTAAGTCAAGCCCCAATTTTAGGTTACCGATGGAATCAATCATCCACTGTAAGGCAGCATCTGATAACCCGCTGTATTCTTCGGTTCCACCGCCAACGCAGCCGTGCGCACCTGGAAACCATTTTTGAATCACCCGCTGATTTTCAGCTTCAGGATGCTTTTTCATGGGAGTGACGTCAAAGATTTCGCGGATTTCGTCGATCGCTACAGCGTGCAATGCATTCTCAATACATTTATTTAAAGTAGTGTCATGAAATCTGTAGCGCTTATTGAGTTGCTCGTTCAACTTCCTGAAAGCGGGTACCCCAGGAATACCAAGGGCACCGACGGTGTCAAAACAACCGAGCAAGGTGATCGGGACGCGACCGCCGTGAATTTCACGGTATTCTACTGCTGTCTTATCCTTGGGTTTAATACCTCGCTGACGATAAAGCTCGTAAGCTTCATGTGTTTTGGTGACATAAGGTCGCTTTAGGAGTCCGGAACAATAGATCATCCCCGCTAGACTCCTAACTGTGTAAGCACCGCGACTGAAGCCGAACAGATAGATTTCGTCACCAGGAACATAGTTGAGGCTAAGAAATCGGTAGCCATCTTCAATATTTTTATCGATTCCTAGTCCGGTGGCTCCGCCTAAAACTTTTTGACTCTCGATTCCAATGCCATCGTCGTAGAACACAATCTGTGGAACCCCATCACTGGCAATTGGTTTCACAGATTGAGCCAGCTTAACCACATTGCTTGGGTAAGGGCTTGTTAACTGTTGCCAGGTTCCATCACAGCAAACTATAAGACGTTTTCCGGGTTTTTTCATAGTTCTATTTCAAAGCCTTTGAGTCATTCAATCAACTTTTTATCAAAATGTGAGTTCGGCATAGAGCCAGGGCAAAGGCATTTCATATATCAACATAAGTAAATTGGCACAATTCAACGAAGTATGTAACGTTTTGTAAGGGCAAAGGGGTGCATATTAAAAGGTGTAAGAATTGGGTCAAGGTTCAAGGGTAAATGGTAAAAGTTCCTCATTCCTCTTTTCCCTTATAAAGGTTTTCTCCTTGGAATAAAGCCCCTTTACCCATTGCAAAATAGTTCTGTTTATTTACGCCACCTACTTATGTCTACTTTGATAAATGCTAAGCGTGAAAATTGCTTTAAATTATCGATATATTCTCACTTTTTTAATAAGAATGCAAGGACAGTTAAGACAGTTGAAATTAATTAAATATTAAAATCAATTTTAAGGGAAAATGAGAGGGCGATCGCTCATTTAACTATCCATATAGTTGCTCTGTACTACTTTGTCAAAATTTAGATGCGTTTGCCAGTTTTGCCTTTAACATATGGCAATAAGCGATCGCATGACTGCGGACACTCCGTGCGATCGCACTAGCAGCTTTTAGTTCATCTTTACGGTGTACAACCCCGTGCCGATTGAAGAAAATATGTAGAGCAATCGCCCAATCGTTGCGTTTGTAAACAGGGATTTTGGCGATCGCACAGGTGCCAGCGCCCGCGCATGGCGATTGCGAAAAGCGCAGTGCCAGAATGCGATCGCTCACACTTGTTAGTGCAACTGAATTACATTGCCTTGCTCGTCGTTCCGCGTAGTTATGAACCAGCAATCTGCTCTTGCTGTTTGTGATCTATCAAGATAGGTCTGAACCGCTCGAAGTTGTTGATATCTACGCAGGGCGTACAATCGAGCTTGGTTTTAAGTTCAGCACTGAAGGAAATGAGCTGATCGGCAAGAACCTCACGGTCGGTTAAGCAGCCTTTGATTGCTATGAGTTCTCCCAGAGTCCACTCATACAGATGTCTGTCTGCATTGTTCATTATTACAATCAGTTCGTTCTTGGTTCTAAGGATTTGATTGAGAAGCTCATCTAGCTTGGCATTGATCAAATTCGCAATCAGGATGTTAAATGTCTCTTTGCCACCTATTATATGGATTAGTTCATCAACGTACTGCCCAACCAGAATTAAAAATGTCTGATTCCACTCGGTGCGGATGCTCGAAATCTTGATGTCAATATCTCTGTAGACTTTATTAATCTTATTGTTAATTGCAGTACTGTTAGCAACGAAGTTTATAATCTCACTGTTAATGAGAGCGTTGTTCATGACACCGTAGTGTAACCGCTGGTCAATGTAGTGCTGTAATTCCTCATTATCATTCACAATGTAGTGAGTCATTAATGGGATGTTATTTCTTATCTTCTGCTCAAAGGTTTGGTCGATTTGCTGAGCTATATACTGGTCGATGTAATCCTTGAATTCCTGCTTATCCGCAATCTTGTTGATAATGAATCCGATGTTGTTATTTATCTTTTGCTCAAAGATTTGGTCAACGAACTTGTTGACCTGCTGCTGACGACGACGTCTCCGGAACCACCATATAGGCAAACCCAGTAGTCCCAGCAAGAGCAACCACGGCAGCGATATAAATGGATTTTTAACAAGGGAGTTCAAGGTATTTTCTACAGGCGAGGGTGTCCGATCCTCTGAGTCAACTTTTCTTCCCGAAGGCGATGTATTGTTTCCGCCAGGTATGGGCGAGGGCTGACTCGTCTGTCCTGTTCCAGAAGGGTCTCCAGAAGGTTTATTTGTAGAATTTTGTGTAGCTTCAATTTTTCTTCCGGAAGGCGATGTATTGTTTCCGCCAGGTATGGGCAAGGGCTGACTCGTCTGTCCTGTTCCAGAAGATCCAGAGGGTTTGTTTGTAGGATTTTGTGTAGCTTCATTACTCAACACTCCAGATGATGGGTTGTTTCTTCCTGCTGGTTTTGACCCTCCTTCAGTACCTCCACCTGAAACACTATTTTTCTTAGATGAGGGGTCATTGACCCCTTGTACTTGATTATGTTTTTTATGAGACGATACCTGAGGCTGTCCTCCTATCTCTTCTGTAGACTTTTTTTCACTGTTCAAATGCCTGAACTGTTTGTCAATTAAATAAGATGGTGCATCAGACAAAACGGGGGTTGGGATCAACACAGCCAAGAAAACTGATACCCCAACATATGAATATCTTTTTTTTGCCATAAGTAGTATTTCCGACCCTCGCAAAGTAATTTTTTATTGACCAGAGGTGCAGATTGAAATATCTTTAGGAAGTATTTTATAGTTAATAATTCCTGTAACAATTCAGACAGTTGGTTCCTGGTATTTGACTCCTCGTTTTTTATGACGGTACTCAGCAACGTTCTTGTTAAAATATGCTGCGTAACCGAGTGATTGCACCGAGATAGTCAGGAAAAAAATCAAATAGCGATTCCGTAAATCATTTTTTGTGTCAATTTTTTCACTTTTGTTTTATTGAAGTAGGTTGCGTTAAAGCAACGCAGTAACGCAACCTCTACACCATCAAATTTGAGCTAACTTAGCTTTCAGGGCTGAAGTCTAGTTATTTGCTTCCTGGTAATTGCTGCGATTGTTGCTTCGGCTCTAACACAGGTTTGAACGGCTTGATGGTTTGGATGTCCACGCAGGCGGTTCCATCCAGCTTGGTTCTGAGTTGAGCGCTAAAGGTGACTAGCATCTCGACAAGAACCTCACGGTCGGTTAAGCAGCCTTTGATTGCCATGAGTTCTCCCAGAGTCCACTCATAGAGTTGTCTGTCTGAATTGTTGATGAGTACAGTCAATTCGTTCTTGGTTCTGATGATTTGGTTGAGAAGCTCATCCACTTTGATGTTGATGATATTCGCGACCTGAGTGTTGAATGTGTCTCTGTCGCCTATTATGTTGATCACTTCATCAACGTACTGTCTCACCAGATTTAGGAATGTCTGATTCCACTCGTTGCGGACGCTGTCAATCTTGATGTCAATATCTCTGTAGACGTTATTAATCTTGTTGTTAATTTCCGTACTGTTGACAACCAAGTTGACAATTTCGTTGTTAATTTCAACGTTATTGGTTACGTTTTGCTGTAAGCGTCGGTCGATGTACTGATCTAAGCCCTCATTGTTATTCACAATGTTCTGGGTAATCACTGGAATGTAATTTCGTACCTTTTGCTCATAAGTGTTGTCAATTTGCTGGCTGACGTACTGGTTCAGTTCAATATTGTTATTGACAAGCTTCTGAGTAATAACTCTGTTGAATGTCTCTGTGCCACCTATGATGTTGCTCAGTTCATCCACGTGCTGTGTAGCCAGATTGATGAATGTCCGATTCCACTCGTTGCGGAGGTTGGAAATCTTGTTGTCAATTTCAGTACTGTTGGCAACTAAGTTGACAATGTTGTTGTTCACTTCAGTGTTGCTGGTGACGCTGTGCTGTAAGCGCTGGTCGATGTACTGGTTGAATTCCTCATTATTATTGACAAGCTTCTGAATAATGAGTGTATTGAATGTGTCTGTACCACCGATGATGTTGCTCAGTTCATCCACGTGCTGTGTAGCCAGATTGATGAATGTCTGATTCCACTCGTTGCGCAGGTTGGAAATCTTGTTGTTAATTTCAGTGCTGTTGGCAACGAAGTTGACAATGTTGTTGTTCACTTCAGTGTTGTTGGTGACACTGTGCTGTAAGCGCTGGTCGAAGTACTGATTTAACTCCTCATTGTTATTCACAATGTTGTGAGTAATCGCAGAGATGTGATTTTGTACTTTTTGCTCAAAAGTGTTGTCAATTTGCTGGCTGACGTACTGGTCAAGCTCAATATTATTGTTGACAAGCTTCTGAATAATGAGTCTGTTGAATGTCTCTGTACCGCCGATGATGTTGCTCAGTTCATCCACGTGCTGTGTAGCCAGATTGGTGAATGTTTGATTCCATTCGTTGCGCAGGTTGGAAATCTTGTTGTTAATTTCAGTGCTGTTGGCAACGAAGTTGACAATCTGGTTGTTCACTTCAGTGTTGCTGGTGACGCTATGCTGTAAGCGCTGGTCGATGTACTGGTTGAATTGCTCATTATCATTGACAAGCTTCTGAAGAATGAGTCTGTTGAATGTCTCTGTACCGCCGATGATGTTGCCCAGTTCATCCACGTGCTGTGTAGCCAGATTGATGAATGTCTGATTCCACTCGTTGCGCAGGTTGGAAATCTTGTTGTTAATTTCAGTACTGTTGGCAACCAAGTTGACAATCTGGTTGTTCACTTCAGTGTTGTTGGTGACGCTGTGCTGTAAGCGCTGGTCGATGTACTGGTTGAATTGCTCATTGTTATTGACAAGCTTCTGAAGAATGAGTCTGTTGAATGTCTCTGTACCGCCGATGATGTTGCCCAGTTCATCCACGTGCTGTGTAGCCAGATTGATGAATGTCTGATTCCACTCGTTGCGCAGGTTGGAAATCTTGTTGTTAATTTCAGTGCTGTCGGCAACTAAGTTGACAATCTGGTTGTTCACTTCAGTGTTGTTGGTGACACTGTGCTGTAAGCGCTGGTCGAAGTACTGGTTTAACTCCTCATTGTTATTGACAATGTTGTGAGTAATCGCAGAGATGTGATTTCGTACCTTTTGCTCATAAGTGTTGTCAATTTGCTGGCTGACGTACTGGTCAAGGTCAGTATTGTTATTGACAAGCTTCTGAATAATGAGTCTGTTGAATGTCTCTGTACCGCCGATAATGTTGCCCAGTTCATCCACGTGCTGTGTTGCCAGATTGATGAATGTCTGATTCCACTCGTTGCGCAGACTGGAAATCTTATTGTTAATTTCAGTACTGTTGGCAACTAAGTTGACAATCTGGTTGTTCACTTCAGTGTTGCTGGTGACACTGTGCTGTAAGCGCTGGTCGAAGTACTGGTTTAATTGCTCATTGTTATTGACAATGTTCTGAGTAATCACATCTCTGTGATTTTGTACCTTTTGCTCAAAAGTGTTGTCAATTTGCTGGCTGACGTACTGGTCAAGGTCAGTATTATTGTTGACAATATTCTGAGTAATTAGGTTGACGTTATTGCGTACCTTTTGCTCGAAGGAGGAGTCAATTTGCTGATCGACATGCCGATCAATGTACTGGTTGAGTTCCTGCTTATTGACAAGGTTGTTGATTATTAATTCGACGTTGTTACGTATCTTTTGCTCGAAGGAGGAGTCGATTTGCTGATCGACATGCCGATCAATGTGCTGGTTGAGTTCCTGCTTACGTACAACGTTGTTGACAATTAATCCGATGTTGTTACGTATCTTTTGCTCGAAGATTTGGTCGATTTGCTGATCGACATGCCGATCAATGTGCTGGTTGAGTTCCTGCTTATTTAAAATGTTGTTGATAATTAATCCAATGTTGTTACGTATCCTTTGCTCAAAGGTTTGGTCAACGTACTGGTTGATTTGCTGGTTAATTCTCCTCGAGATCTCAACGTTGATTTTATCTTCTACTAGCCTGTCTAAGTAGCTAGACCAGCTTTGCAATTGCTGGTTCAGACTAAACTCCATCTGCTCCTGATAGGCATCCATCGTAAACCTGACTTTTGCCACTTCTACAGCCAGGTTCTTAAAGTGCTTCTCGTAGTTCTTCAGGAGCCACTGTTCGAGCTGATCCCAATACTTAGCTTCCAGTGTTACATCGTTTTCATCTATTACCTTGATAGATGCATCAATCTGCTGTAACTGCTCCTCCCACTTTTTCTTGAACTCGTCTTCGTTAAAGCGGAAGGTGAACTGTGTCGAGCTGTTCGCACCCACTGCTTCACGACTGACAGATCCACCAGATGCACCTGTTGTGCCTTGAATATTTGTCACATTCTCCGTCGAGCTGTTCGCACCCACTGCTTCACGACTGACAGATCCACCAGATGCACCTGTTGTGCCTTGAATATTTGTCACATTCTCCGTCGAGCTGTTCGCACCCACTGCTTCACGACTGACAGATCCACCAGATGCACCTGTGCCTTGAATATTTGTCACATTCTCCGTCGAGCTGTTCGCACCTACTGCTTCACGACTCGTGGATCCACCTGTACCTATAACTGTCACACTGTTTGTAACAGTCCTGGTTGTAGTAGTCTGTCCTTGCCTCTGTTGTGTAACGTTATTATTCTCTTGCTTTTTATAGTTCTCAGCCAGTTCAGTTGCACTCACTGGCTCGATTGCCAGAATAATTTGTCCTTCATTATCTTCCTTGTAGGTGTCAAAGAATAAACCTGTCAAGGTAGTTTTTTCTTTGACCTCTAAAACGATTTCATCTTTGAGACCATTCAATGAAGACCAAGTTTCTTCAACTTCGATGCCAGTCAGTTTTGTAATAAATTTTCCGCCTTTGACCCAAAGTAAAGCCCAAGGTTCTAGCTCAAACTTCTTGTTATCTGACCAATAAGTTGCATTGCCTTCACGAATTTTGATGCGATAGTTTCCGGGATTTAATTCAATGAAGTTAGCGCCCGATTGCTTCAAACTGGACAGGGTATTTTCATCCAGTACATAACTATTGCGTTTGCTGTCTACTGTTAAAGTTTGAGGATTGAAAAATGGCTTATTACTGGTAATTGAAAGCTCAATTGAACCACTATTGTCATCCTTGTTAACATCAAAGAACAAGGCGTTGATAACGGCTTTGTCTTTGACCTCTAACTGCAAATGATCATTATATCCATTTAAGGTTGTCCAGGTCGCACCTACCTCATAACCTGTGGTTTTATTGATAAATTTCCTACCATCAACCCCATAGATCCAGAGTAAGACAAAAGGTTCTCCCTCTGTTTTCGCCTTGGCATAACTGTAGCGACCGCCGGTAATCTTGATATCAAAAGTACCTTTCTCTAAAGTAAAGGAAGTAGCAACATTTTGTTGCAGATGGTTCATTTGGTCGGGGTTGATAACATAACAATTGTTTTTGGTATCAATTGTTAAAATGCTCATATCTTCCTCCTTGATACTTTTGCTTTCTTGAGAAACTGCTGCTGGTGTACCTTGAGAAGTTTTTTCTTCTTTTGTTGTTTCAGATTTTTCGTCTGAGTTGACTTCTGAGGTGGTTTCCGTTGTTACTACCGTCGCTGGTTCATAAAGAGTGATGCCTGCCCAACGACCGACAGGATCGGTCGTGGCAACTAAAGTTCCTTTACCCGTGGTAGTATCAATACGGATTAATTGACCGTCTTTACCTAAGTTAAAAAACTTACCAGTCACGCCATAGAGAACATCGCCAACAAATTCCATGCTGGCAAGAGCAGGAAAGCCAATATCGCCGATCGTTTTAACTTCACCTGTATCGAGGTTGTAGCTTGCTAATAACTTCTTCTTGTCGTAACCAATCAAGGTAATATAAGCTTTGCCATCAGCATCAAATGCAACTTCGCCACAGTTGTAGTCTTTATTTGCTACCGATACTACTGGCGTACCTTTACCTGTTTCCAGATTAATAGCAATCAGTTGTTTAGCTGTTGTGGCGTAGAGGCTTTGACGCTGGCGATTGTATGTTAAGCCAGCACAGGCAAAGCCAATATCACCAATTACCGTAGCATCACCTGAATTCAGGTCAATTTTAACTAGTCGAGTCTTGTCACCATCCCTATCAAGTCCATAAAGTTGGGAACCGACAAAAGCAATGTCAGAAACCTCTGTCACTATCTCGCCAATAAAAGTCGCTTTACCTCTGGCTAAATCCAGAGTATAAAGTTTGCTTAATTCATTGGAGACACAATCTTGGATATAAACCGCCCCTGGTATGAGCTTATTAGTTTTAGCTGTGCGGCTACCACAGATAACTTTTTCTAAGACTTCACTAAAACCACTGATAGCGTCTCTATCCGTAAAAGATTGTCCACCTGTTGAGGTTGCAAGTCTGGCGTATTCGGTTTTGATACCTTCTTGATGTTTGCTCTTTGAAGTTCCAAAGTAGGTGTGAACGGTAACTCCTGCTGCTTGAGCCTTTTGGATAGCCAAATTAGCAGCTTTCACATCCTCTTGCTCTGTTTTACCTCCACCCCCTTCGAGTGCTTCATCGCCGAGATAAAAGATAGCTCGTGCTGCATCTTTGCGCCAATCAAAGTAATCTGAGATGTCTTCAATGGCGCGAGCTGCATCTTCCTGCGCTCCTGCGTCTGCAACTTGTCCTTTTTTTCTACCCCGAAGTTTGGATTCAGGTACCTTCTTTTGAGTCAGATAAGCTCTAATAGTTTGGTCGAAGTTTGTACCTTTCCAAGTACCTTCTATACCCAACCAAACGACTCTTAAATCTGATGGACAAGTAGATTTCGCTTTGGCGATCGCACTTGCAGCAGCATTGCTCAAAGCTTGCGCTTGGTCTTTCATCGAAGGACTAGTATCGATAACAATAACCAAATCAACAGCAGGTATAGAGCTTGCTTGCTTACTCACGCTTTTTTCCTTTTTTTTCTTTTGGTTGAAACCGAAGAATTTCATACTTCAAGGGTCTATAAGTTATAAATCACTTGGAATGCAAGATTCCTTTGAATTCATCCTTATCTTTTGCTGTTCGATAACGCTGTTTTTCATAATGACGTTTTTCACCATGATTAACAAGGTCTAAAAACTGGTCAAAAAATAACTAATAGCCAGATTTTTTCTAGCCTGGCTATGTTTTTGAAGATTCTCCAATAAACTCATTCTTTTTTACAGCATGGGTAGATAGTAAAAAAGATTTTCTACCATTTTTTCTTCCGTTTTTATTCTATTTCGGGCACGTCGAGTGATTTGAATTAGTCAGACACGTCGAGTGATTTGAATTAGAGCGACGCACACAAGATTCTAAAGAGGATTGCGTCCAAAAGCGTCAAAACTTAAAGATTCCTATAAAGATTCCTCAAATATTCTAGATTTCTAGGAATTATTTGGTTATGGTTTGAATTTTGGTCGCTCATAGTGTCAACCCTGAATTTAGTTAATCCCTAGTTCTTTATAACATTTCTTTGTATTCTCTGCAAAGAAAATACCTTGGAAATATTAAAAAAATATTTACATCTTACTCTCGAGGTAAAAATAGGAAAATTCCAGAATTTTTGACGATAAAAAAAAATAATTTTTAATAATAAAAAGTAGGAAAAGTAGGAAAAGTAGGAAAAGTCTTTTTTGATTTTAAAAATTAAAAAATAGTTTACATAAAAGACTGAGGCTATACAAAAAAACCTGGATATGCAGGTTTTCAAGTGAACTGGTGTTCTGGTGTTCTATGCATTGACGCGATTTGATTGCGCGTCCCCTTGGGGCGGCTTTAAAGGAGCATCGTTTTTTGGCGGGAGAAAAGCGTGATCGGGGGGGCGATCGCCTCCGGCGGGGCGTAGCCCATCGCATCCTTTCAAAGTCAACTTATTCCGCGAGAGTCCCCACCCTCAGCGTAGCGGGGTGGGGAGGGATAGCGGGTTAAAGTTAAGGGTTCGATACCCTTAACTTTAACAATCTCTTGGACAGATCACGGATAAATTCTCTGTATACATCCGTCTGTGTTCGTCCTGTTAATTCGCAGTACTCCTGCAAAATTTCTTTCTCCTGTTTGGTTACTCGAAAGTTCACGATATCTTTATCTTTAGTCATACAATCTCATCATAGTAAAGCAATATGCTTTATACTATAACAAAGGAGGTGATACATTTGGCGACTCAAACAATAACTGTTAGAAACAAGTTGATTGTAAAAGAAAACTATCAGCACGAATCAATTGACAGCACTCTAAGACAATTTGCATGGGCTTGTAATCAGATGCTTACGGTAGCCAAGGCTGAAAACTGTTGGAGTGCTAACAAACTTCAGAAATTAACTTACTACGACATTCGAGCAGTCACAGATTTAAAAGCTAATCACATTTGCAATGCTGTGCGTCGTGTCGTTAATGCCAAATCCTCTACGGGCAAGGTAAAGGAATTTAAAGCAACTAGCGTTGCTTTAGATATTCGCACATTCATCTACAAAGACGGCTCCGTGGGCATCACACTAGTAGATAAGCGCCACTGGTTTGAGTGGAAGTTGTCCTATGAGCAAAAGAAGTTGCTAGAGGGTAAACATAATCGCTTTGCAACGTTATCTCGCACTCGTAGTGGGCAGTATTTTCTGAATGTTGCAGTTGAAATTGATTGCGATAAGCGGCATGTTTCCAATACTAAAGCCATTGGGGTTGACCTTGGCAGGCGCTCTATTGCTGCGACTTCCACAGGTAAATCTTGGGATGGCGAGCAATTAAACAAAACCCGCGATAGATACGCCAAAGTTAGGGCAAATGTTCAGTCCAAGCGCTCTCGGTCTGGTCGTAGACTGCTTAGAAGGCTTAGTGGACGCGAACGACGCTTTCAGCAGTGGGTAAACCACAACATTTCTAAATCGATTGTCAGTACCGCTAAAAAGGATTGCGCCATTATCAGCATGGAAAACCTGACCAATATCAGGCAATCTTTGAACGCGAAACCGCGTAATAAGCAGGAGCGCAGACGGACAAACAACTGGAGCTTTTATCAGTTACGGCTTTTTGTCCAGTACAAGGCAAATATCGCTGGTATTCCGATTGTTTTTGTCCCACCTGCCTATACGAGCCAAATTTGCAGCCATTGTAACCACATCCACCCCGATCCGACAAAATCTTTCAGGAATAACAAGCGGTTTGTATGCGGATATTGTGGTGCCGACTGCGATGCTGACTACAATGCTGCGCGAAACATCGCAGCCTACGGGGTGACCATAAACTCGCCCGAAGCACCAAAATTATCCTGTGGACTTGCTCCGCAGTTTGTTTTAGGGGCAAAACTCCACCCTCAGCCGTCAGGCGGGGTGGGGTAGTTTATGTAAGGTATGTTTGCAGGTTATAGCCCAATACAGTTCAATTAAGGATTTTTAGTGGGGTTCGCTTATTTGTAGAGACGCTTCAAACAGCGCGTCTCTACATTGTTTTCCTGATAAGGGTTCTGGTCTTATCACCAACCGTATTGGGTCATAGCCGACGCCACCTGGAGTAGAAAGCGTTCCCTTGTCACTCCCTCTGGTGTACGAGACTCAATCGAAGGGGAGGAAACAAGATTATGGATAGTTTGTTCCAGCAACTCAGTCGTCAGCACCTCCACATTACCAGTCTTTTCCTCTGCCTTCTAAGTACAACCAGCATAGCAGAAGCACAAATTCAGCCAGATGGAACGCTACCAAACAATACTCGCGTAACCACCAACGGTAACACTTTCCTAATTAATGATGGTACGCGAGTTGGTGGTAATCTGTTCCACAGTTTTCAAGAGTTTTCCGTCCCCACTGGTTCAGAGGCTTTCTTCAACAATGCTGTAGATATTCACATGTCGAGGGTCAGAGGTGGATAATTAACAAGCAGGGAAATGTCGATCTGGTGGCAAATCTTCCCCAAAAGAGTCGCAATTCTGGAAATGATGAGATTGATTGTAGTCAGTTGAAACGGTAAGGAAAAAAATTCTGTCAAACTCTGAAATTAATAAAACTAGGAAAAGTACGTTTGAAAAAAATTGTCTTAATAAAAAGTAGGAAAATTTAAAAAATATCTTACTGACATACAGATTAAAAAAGTAGGAAAAGTAGATTTTCTCAGTCAACTTACCCCGATTCTTAAAGATATACTAAAGTTTTATATGATTCCGTCATAAACTTGTCTCGCTTGCTGATAATATTTTTCCAAATATAAATTGTAGAAAGTCATTAAAGTTTACACAAAGGGGGTGTAATTATGATTCTGCTGCGCAAGATTGCTCCACGGGCTGTGATAACGCAACGAGCAGATAAACAGCTATACAAGCCCCATCTGGGTCTGATTATATTAATGACTTTAGTGTTTGGTATACCAACTTTTTCCTGGGCTATGCAGCTCAATGCTGCTCTGAATCAACCCAATCATCTTGCAGACTTAGAGAATTACAGTGCAACGGGCGAGATGTTTTAGAAGTTCACCCGCGAGTAGCTAGAGGAAACAAGATTCATGGATGGTTTTTTCCAGAAACTAAGTCGTCAGTATCTCTGGTTGCTCAATAGTCTTGTCCTCTGCCTTCTAGGTCATACCGGCATAGCAGAAGCACAAATTCAGCCAGATGGAACGCTGCCAAGTAATACACGTGTAACAAGGAATGGTAACACTTTCTTAATCGAGAATGGCACGCGAGTTGGTGGCAACCTGTTCCACAGCTTTTCTGAGTTTTCCGTGCCGACAGGCGGTGAAGCTTTCTTTAATAATGCGCTGGATATTCAAAACATTATCAATCGCGTCACGGGGAAAAATATCTCTAATATTAATGGGTTAATTCGAGCTAACGGCACCGCTAACCTGTTTCTCATCAACCCTAACGGAATTATCTTTGGTCCGAATGCTCAGTTAAATATCGGTGGCTCGTTTATCGGCTCTACGGCTAGTAGTATTAAGTTTGCAGATGGTAGCTTTTTCAGTGCCATAAATCCAGGTGCGCCGCCACTGCTAACGATTAATGTTCCAATAGGCTTGCAGTTTGGACCAAATCCAGGCAGCATTATTAATCAATCTCAAGCAACGAGTTTGGTACCGCTTCCACCGATCGACACCCCAATTTCAATTCCTAGTAATGTTGGTCTGCAAGTCCAGCCGGGTCAAACCTTGGCACTAGTGGGGGGTAATCTTACCTTTAATAACGGCAATCTTACAGCTTACCAAGGAAATATTCTACTCGGTAGTGTGGCGAGTCCGGGCTTAGTAAGCTTTATTCCAACTCCAACAGGCTTGGCTTTTAACTATGCAGACATCCAAAATTTCGGCAACATTGAGTTATCCGGTACAGCCTCAGTGACTGCTAGTGGCTTGGGTGGTGGCGCTATCCAAGTCAGAGGAGGAAGTGTGACGTTACGCGATCGCGCGAACTTTGCTTCTGATACTATAGGAAGTCTTGACGGTCGCGGTATCACAATTGATGCAACACAGTTCAAGCTTTTTGACCAGGCATCTGTTGGATCTGCCACTTCAGGTACGGGAGCGGGAGGGGATATTGCTGTCCGTGCCACTGACTCTGTAGAACTCAGAGGAATCGGATTTGAGAACTTTATCAAACTATTTATTGAGCCGACTTTGGATGGAGAGCCTGACCTGTTGGGTGATCGCAAAAGTGTTTTTTCTGCTGGGACTCTAAGTGCGGGAAAAGCAGGAAATATCACAATTGATACCAGGGAGTTAACGCTTCAAAATGGATCATTAATAACCACGCCGACATATAAGACAGGAGCTGGAGGAAATATTTTCATTCGCGCCTCCGAACTTGTAGATGTGAATGGCTCTGGGTTCATAACCACAACTTTTAATCAAGGAAACGCAGGCAATATAGTCATTGATACGGGAAAGCTGATTGTCCGCGATGGAGCAATTGTATACGCAGGTACTTTAAGTGCGGGAGATGGCGGGAATCTGATCGTGAAAGCTTCTGACTCTGTGGTATTGTCAGGATACCGAGAAAATAATTCGTTTGGTACTAACTTATCTACTAGCACTATTCATGGTACAGGAAACGCGGGAAACTTAGAGATAACGACTGGTTCTGTGGTTGTAGAAGGGGGAGCGACGATAACTTCTGCAAGTGGAGCAGCAACAACAAGAAATAGACTGATTCGTTCTATCGGTCGGGGTGGAAACCTAACCATAAATGCCTCGGACTCTGTCAAAGTCATTGGTACCTCAGCCAACACTCCTTATGTCCCCTCTCAAATTGTTACGGTGACGTTTGGAAGTGCTGATGCTGGTGACTTAAGAATTAACACTAAGCAATTAATTGTCGAAGATGGAGGTGGAGTAGGAGCCACGACTCTAGATACGGGACGGGGAGGAGACATCTTTATTAACGCTTCCCAATCGGTGCAAGTGAGTGGAAAAACCAGAGATAGTCAGTTCCCCCCCACTGGCATAGCGACAGCGTCTGGGGATCGGTTACTTACATCTTTGTACCCATTTAACCCGACAGGCGCAGCGGGAAATCTCAGTGTGACCACAGGAAAGTTAATTGTCCGGGATGGGGCAACTGTGAATGTCGAGAGTATTGGCGTGGGAAATGCAGGTACAATTAACGTTGTAGCGGATGCGATCGCCCTTAGCAACCAAGGTAGGATTGATGCCTCTACTGGCTCTGGTGCTGGGGGAAATATTAACCTACGGGCGCGGAACATACAGTTGCGCGGTGGCAGCAGGATCAGAACCGATGCCGGGAGTTCGACTGGTGGTAACATCAATATTAATACCGATACCTTATTGGCTTGGGAAAATAGCGACATCACCGCCAATGCCATACAAGGTTCCGGAGGGAGGGTGAGCGTCACAACCAAAGGCATCTTTGGCACTCAGTTTCGGTATGAAACGACCCCAATGAGTGATATTACTGCCACATCTAAGCTTGGTCCTCAATTCAATGGAACTGTAAAAGTCTATACCAGGGAGATTAACCCTGCTCAAGGATTAGTTCAGTTACCAGAAAATTTTACACAAGCGAGCGATCGCATTGCCACTGGCTGTTCCGCAGATAAAGGGAACTACTTTGCAATCACCGGACGAGGCGGCTTACCGGAAGACCCCCGACAGACGCTCAGAGGTCAGATAGTTGTGCAGGATTTACGTCTAACAAGTGGCACTAAACTCGTTGAGGAGCAGGGCAGGATTTCCCAATCTCAGTCGATAGCAAAAAACCAACAACCAGCTTCCCTTGTTGAAGCGACGGGGTGGGTGATCAATGCCAACGGACAGGTGGAACTGGTGGCAAATACTCCGCTCTTTAGCCGCAGTTTTGGGAATGATGAAATTGATTGTGTTGACACTCCCCGGCTATAAGCCGTGGGATTCTAGGCTCAACGTCAAAACTTGTTCAACCAGGATTGCTCCAGGCTGAATAGAGGTTTCAACTCCCCTAGCGTTTCTTGATTTCTTCTTAGAAGAAACCTTGCTTCCCCCTTGCCCAGAGGTAGCAATTTTTTCTTTGCCTTTACGGAGTATGTTGATTGCAGCAGCGTGGTCGCGTTGCAGAACACAACCACATTTACAGGTGTGTGTCCTGGTCGATAATGACTTCTTGACTATTGCGCCGCACTGTGGACACTGCTGTGAAGTGTAGTGAGGTTCCACAGCTAGCGCCACTTTTCCATACTTATTGGCAAAGTATTCAAGGGTAGCTCCGAAACTGTCTCCACCCAGCATCGTTAATACTTTTTGCCAGATGATGATTACGCACCATATTCTTGACCTGTAAGTTTTCGTAGACCACTAAGTCGTTAGACCGGATAACGTGACGCGCTGCTTTTTTTGCGTGTTCGGTACGTTGTCTACTTATCTTTAGGTGTTTGCGTGCGTATCGGTTTCGAGCGCTCGATCTTCCGTTCTTGCCTTTCTCCTTCTTGTAGATTCTTCGTTGAGCGTGTTTAACTTGTTTCTCAACCTTACGCAAGAAACGGGGATTAGGTTCATGATGCCCGTTTGAATCGGTGTAGAAATGCTCTAAACCAAAATCCAAGCCAATCTCCTGACCTGTGGGTTGAACCACTTCCTTGCATTCAACATCAACGCAAAATTGCACATAGAAACCGTCAGCACGACGGACAATGCGAACTCGTTTAATGAATTTAACGGGGTATGTATGTATATCCCACTTGCCCATCAATTTGAGTTCTCCAATCCCCTTTTTATCTGTGAAAGTGATTCTACGTTTTGTTGGATGCAGTGACCATCCACTAGTCTTGTACTCAACAGAACGGTTGTCATGTTGAAAGCGCGGATAGCCTTTTAACCCTTGCTTGTTCTTTTTACAATTATCGTAGAACCGGGAGATTGCAAGCCATGCTCTTTCAGCAGCAGCTTGCACCGCCATTGAATTTAAGGCAGCAACAAAGGGGAGGTCAGCGCGTAGTACTGTTGAGTATCGGCTAAGGGCTGCATTATTTATGTTGTCTTCTTTTGAAGCATCCATCCAATAACGCAAACACTTATTTCTAATAAATTGAGTAGTTTTAATAGCTTCTTCAATCGCTCGATATTGTGTTTTATTGCCCTTGGCTTTGTACTCTAAAACTAACACGCTTGACTCACCTCCTTGTTGTTTGCTAATCTATTTTTAGTATACGTATTGCTTCTAAATCATGTCAACAGGAAAAGGCAAGAAAAGAATAAAGAATATACCGGTACTACATGAAGAACCAAAAAAGCAACGCGGTATCCTTCTGACAGATACCGCGTGGCACTCTGTATTGGAATTAGCGGCAATAAATAAAGTTAGTGCAAGCGAGTATTTAGAGGAGTTAATTAGAAAACATTGCGTCACGGCAACTAAAGTTGCCACGCATTCATCCCACGGCTAGAAGCCGATGGGCTTTCTGCTTTTAACGCTGTAAGTTGAAACGCAACTAAGACTTACGCGCTTGACAAATAGAAGATTACGTGCATTAACTAAACTGCAACCTGAACGGGTTTTTGTTCAAAAAATTTACATAAAGACGGCGAGAAAGCCCGCCCCACGCGCGGGGTGGGGTTCGATGACCTGACGCCCGTCACCCCTTCGGGGAAGTCAAAAGTCAAAAGTCAAAAGTCAAAAGTCAAAAGTCAAGCGTCCGGCGTCACTGGTCATTAGTCATTAGTATTCATGCATCCACGAGAAATGGTGTTGCAACGTGCCGTGCCTCCTATGCCCTGCGGGCACGCTACGCGAACTCTGGAGCTGAGTGCCTTTGGCACACGCTTCGCGTTCGCGCAGCGTCTTTGCAGGAGATACGCTAACGGCGATAGCCGTGGCCGTACCCACTAGGCATAAAACGTACGCTCGGACGTACAGACGCCCTAATTAGGGCGTCTGTACTGACTTCGATTTCCCCCCGGCTTTTTATGAAACTGAGCAAAGCGATATGTTCTTGTCCGGGGGATGAGTTAAAAAATCCTCATTATTTCCTCATTTTTTATATGTATATGTATTTTCAACTTGAATGTTCTAATTGAGACGAACTCATGCATCTTAAAAACAGTTCAAACCGAACATTGGGTTTAAGGTACATAATCAATTTTTTGTCAATGCCTAAGTTGTAGGGACGGTAGAATGTGAAACCCCATCGCCACCTAGTCTTAGCACTGCTGACTTTTTTACTGGTGATAACGGTTTTACCAGCCACAGCCGAGTTGAATTCAAAATTTAAAATACCACTAACCAACGGCTACGCCGTACAAAATTCAAAAAGTACAATAAGTTACGAAATACAAAATACGAATTCTCCTGTTGCCCTACTTGAGCAAGGAAAACAACTGTATGATGCCGGACGGTTTGCAGAAGCTGCACAAGTTTGGGAAAAGGCGGCTGTTGCATTTGAGCAAACCAGAGAAAGGCAAAATCAAGCCATCAGCTACAACTATCTTGCGATTGTGTATCAAGACTTAGGACAGTGGGAAACAGCACAAAAAGCGATTCGCAATGCGATAGCTTCGCTTAACGCTCAAGCGATTAACCTCCTGCCAACCACTGATGCTCCTTTGCTTTACGCTCAAGTCCTCAATACTCAAGGCAGTATCGAGCTAAATACAGGTCATACCGAAACCGCCTTGGAAACTTGGAAACAGGCAGAGAAACGTTACCGTTCCCTTAAAGATGTCACGGGAATTGTTCTGTGCCAGATAAATCAAGCTCAAGCGTTGCAAACTTTGGGACTTTATCGAAGAGCGCGAAGTATGCTAGAGCAAGTTAATCAAGACCTCGCTGCCTTGCCTGACTCTTTGCTCAAAGCCAGAGAATTGCGGAGTTTGGGTGTGACTCTGCAAGTTGTGGGAGATTTGCAACAGTCCCAAACCGTTTTAACCGAGAGTTTAATCATTGCCAAACGGCTGAATTCGGCATCAGATATTGGAGAAACTCTCTTTAGATTGGGGAACACTGTTAGGGCAATAGGGGATTTTCAGGCTGCATTGGAGTTCTATCAACAAGCACTCATACCAGCAACGAGCCCCCGCACCCAGCTAGAAGCCCAACTCAACCAACTCAGCCTTTTGGTTAGAACAAAGCAACAGCAAGCAGCGCTGTCACTACTTCCTCAAATTCAAGCGCGTCTTTTTAACCTTTCTCCTAGTCGTGCGGTTGTCTACGCCCAAGTGAATTTAGCAGAAAGCTTGACAAAGTTGTCAAGAGTTATTGACAAAGAACAAAACATAAAGGATATTTCTCAAATATTAGTTCGGGCAGTGCAACAGGCGAGAGAATTAAAAGACTCCAGGGCAGAATCTTATGCGTTAGGACAACTGGGGCATTTGTACGAACAAACTCAACAATGGTCAGAAGCACTCTCACTCACACAACAGGCACTCGTTCTGGCTCAGAAAATACAGGCAACAGATATTGCAGCAACTTGGTACTGGCAGCAGGGGCGAATTCTCAAGGCACAAGGCAATACAACAGCAGCTACTGCAGCTTATGACCAGGCTGTCAATACTTTACAAACCCTGCGTCAGGACTTAGTCGCGGTAAATCCTGATGTGCAGTTTTCTTTCCGAGACGAGGTTGAACCTGTCTATCGTCAGTTGGTACAATTGCTGTTGCAAAATGTAGACAGCTTACCTGAGACAACCAAGCAACAACACCTTCAACGCTCTCGGGAAGTGATTGAGGCGTTGCAACTGGCGGAGTTAGAAAACTTTTTTCGGGAAGCTTGTCTAACACATAAACCCAGACCGATCGAGACAATTGACTCAACAGCAGCGGTCATCTATTCTATCGTTCTCGACCAACGCTTAGAAGTGGTTCTCTCCCTCCCCGGACAGCCATTGCAACATTACGGAACCGAGGTTTCACCACAAGAAGCAGCGAGAGTGTTTGCACAATTGCGTCAGTCTTTGAACCCTGTTTTTTTGCCGAACGAGGTCTTACCACCCGCGCAACAGGTCTATGATTGGTTGCTGCGTCCTATCTCAGCAGAGTTAGAGCGTCACTCAATTAAAACATTGGTATTTGTTCTCGATGATTTCTTACGCAATCTGCCGATGGCAGTTCTCCACGATGGTAAGCAGTATTTGGTAGAGCGCTACAACATTGCCCTGACCCCAGGATTGCAGCTTTTGGAGTCGCGAGTTTGTACAGACGCGACATGTGGCATCTCTACTTTGGCTGCGGGTTTATCACAAGCCAGGGGCGGCTTTTCTGCTTTACCTGGCGTAGAAACAGAGATTCAACAAATTGCTGCTAAGGTTTCAACAAAAGTTTTACTTAACGAAAAGTTTACTCGCTCTAATTTCCTAGAGCGAGTTGAGAACCAACCGTTTTCTGTGGTTCATGTGGCAACCCACGGTCAATTTAGCTCGAAAGCCGAAGACACCTTTCTCCTAACTTGGGACGATCGCATTCATGTCAAAGATTTGGATCGACTGCTCACAGGAGAAGACAAAAGCCCTGCTGTGCGCGATCAAAAACCGATTGAACTGTTGATTCTCAGTGCTTGTCAGACTGCTAAAGGCGATACTCGAGCGGCTTTAGGGCTGGCTGGAGTTGCTGTGCGTTCTGGAGCCAGAAGTACCTTGGCAACGCTTTGGTCAGTACAGGATTTGTCAACTGCTCAACTTATGGCTGAATTTTACCACCGCTTTACCCAACCTGGCGTCACCAAAGCTGAAGCACTGCGCTATAGCCAACTCTCTTTGTTAAATTCACCCCAATACAACCATCCTTACTACTGGTCACCGTTTGTTCTGGTAGGAAATTGGCGATAATTTTGGTATAATTAGTTTTTAATAATAATTAAAAATACGTATAATTACTTAAAACTACCCGTCCTATCGGACATCCTCCCCGATGCCAACGGCAGGGTCGGGGAACTCGGCTCCCCTCTGGGGATTAGGGGCAGGACGCAAGTCTACTTATCTAGATGCGACCAATGAAGCAGGAAATTTCTTCCAGGCGACTTGGAGAAGCCCACACTGTACCGCTTGCGGTCAGTGTGTGGAGAATGTCACGAATTATTGAATCTCATTTTGTTTACACCACTTTTCCCACTTTTCCTACTTTTCCCACTTTTTTGTGGGATAACATACCATTTTTTCCCCTTTACTTAAGGCTTCAAATCAATATGATGATTGTAAAAATGAAGTTTAATTAAGTAAACTTTGATTATTATTTAGCATCATCATTAAATGTGTACACCTTGCTGGATAAAACTTTAACTCCAGACCCCAAATAGCATACTTTTATTTATCGAATATTTATATTGCTTATTGTAAAATTTATTACTGTATATCCCTGTGGGGAATTTACTGATGAAAAAAATTAATCTTTTACAATTCATAACAATAGGGTTATCCGTAGAACTCTTACTGAGCTTTAGCATAGCTGCTGACGCGCAACCAAAATTAAAAGTAACAAGTACTACTTCATTGAAACAAATTGTATCGCAAGAGAATTTTATTCCACCCAAACAAGGGAAACCAAAAGATACTTCTGGTGCAGGTTCCCGTAGTGAACTCAAGTGTTCCCAAAAAGAAGGTGCAATTCGACCTGTAATGCCAAAGGAAAACTATGGCTTAACATTGGAGGAGCGTCCAACTATATTCATCGAGATACCCAAAACGTCGGCACGTCAAGTTGTGTTGATGTTTCGAGATGAAACAGGCGAGTTTTACGAAAGAGCATTTTTACCGATCACAGATCGTGATGGAATTGTTGGTTTTGCTCTACCCAAGCAAAAGCAACCTTTAGCCGTAGGCAAAACTTACCAGTGGTCTTTAGTCGTTGTTTGTGGGCAAAGTGTACAACCAGACGATCCTGTATTTATGGGTTGGGTACACAGGATGCCGAGAACATCTCAGTTCGAGAGCGAACTGAGGCAAAAAAAAACTGCTATTGAGCAAGTAATATGGTATGGTGCTAAAGGATATTGGTACGATATGGTCAGCACAATTGTGCAAGCAAGGCAATCGAACCCCAAAGATGCCAAATTGGTTGCCGTCTGGCAAGACTTGTTGGACTCTGAACGAATGGGTACGCTTAAGTCTAAATCTTTCAAATAATTATGTTATGGAAGCTCTCTGTGAAGCGGAGCATTACGAATTATCTGCTCAATTAAGGTCACATTTTCTTGGCTTTCAGATTGCTTGAGATATTCAATGGCAATCTGTGCTACAGCAGGTTGCTCGCTCGAAATAGCAACTAACAACTCTACAGTTTGATAAAGTTGAATTTTTTCTAATTGCCGATTCATGACAATCGGCAAGGTAATAGCAGCAACCACAAGTCCAATCATCGGGGGGACAGTAGGAATCCACCAAGCCTGTAAAAAGGCAAGGTAGGCAGTTCCCATGAGTCCTCCCCCTGCGATCGCAACGGTAGTGACTATAGATTTAGGTGACTTGATCCGCCAACCTAACACACCTCCCACTCCAGACCAAAGCAAAATCCAGAGCAACTCAACTGGTTTAGACCAAACTCTTAACATCGGTCGCCCTTGGAGCGCAGCATTTAAAATCATGCTAGTGATATTAGCGTGGATCGTCACTCCTGCCATTTGTTTTGGCGGACCAAAAATCCGACTGCTGTAAGGTGTTTGAAACAAGTCGTTGACGCTTTCAGCCGTGGAGCCAATCAAGACGATGCGATCGCGCACCTTTTCTTGTGGTATCTTATTAGCTAACAAATCTGTGATCGAGAAGGTCTCAAACTGTTTCTGAGTACCGTGAAAGTTGAGCAAAATTTGATAGCCCCCTGCATCAGCCCGAACATAGCCGCCGTCATTGGGTTGGAAGGGAACAAAAACTGCTTTCCCTAGCTGAATTTGCTCGCGATCCTTACTTTGGGGTTTGAAGGTGATGCCTTCAGCTTCTAAGTAGCGTAGTGCTAACCGCAAACCTAGATTGAGGTGTAACGAAGAGTCTTCGAGTTGAACGCTAAGCAAGGCGCGACGCAACTTACCATCCCCATCTAAAACTTGATCGGCAAGAGCCACCTGACCTAATTGAGCTAAAACTGGCGGCGGGTGAACTTGGTTCCCCACCGCCTTCTGAATGCCAATCAGATTCGGAGTTGTTTGATACAGTTGTACTAATTCCTGATGACCCGGTTCCACAGGCAAATCTCGATACAAATCCAGCCCGATTGCTCTGGGTTTAGAGCTTTTTAATGTCTGGATTGCTTGAGCTAACACCCGATCCGGCAGAGGATACTGACGTATTTGCTGAATATCTGGATCGTCAATTGTAATAATGGTAATGCGAGGATCAACATGTGCCTTTGGACGTGTCTGAAAAAAGCGATCTAGCATCGTCCACTCCATCCCCTGTAGTAGCCCGGTAAAACGTACAAGAATAACCAAACTAGCAATTCCAGAGGCAATGCTGGCAATCCAACCTTTGCCCAATTTTAGTTTTTGGGCGTTTCGTTTCGCGGTTTTCCGTGCTTCTGCCAGTATTTGATTCGCTTGCTGCGCAGCAAGTATGGCAAATTCAGCCTTTTCTCGTTCGATTTGTCTTGCTTGTTTTTCTTGTGCTAAATCGGTTTCAATTTTTCGCTTGGCAAGTTCCTGACTGGCAGCTAAAAAGCGATAATCTAGGTCACTGAGCTTTTTATCTTTTGACCAAGCCAGTGCTTGCTGCAATGTTATCCCCACTAGAAGCTGTGACTCATCTTGTTGATTGGAAGCAATCCAAGCCTTGAAGCGTTGCGCGTAGGGACGCAAATTCTCCATGTGTCTCGCAACCCATTCTGAATTAAAGACTGCTTGATAGATCGGGTTTTTCACCTTCAGGTATCCGTGCTTATTGATCACCAAACCTGACAGAAGCAGTTCAATCTGTTCTCGACTGTCATCGGTTGGCACGTCTTCGCCAGCCAGAATTTGTTGATATATTCCAAGTAAACGACCTGCAATTTGCTCCGAAGCAAGCAGGCGATCGCGAATCGTTCGCAAATGTTCCGGATCATCCTGAGATTCCCACTTCTGGATGATGTGTGACCTAACGATACTTTCCACCCAAAATGCTTCGGTACCAGGGGGAATCGTCAGCGCCCCACTCACTGTATCTTGACTTGAACTGACAACCAACTTACACAGTTTTTGCGTCAGAAACGGTTGCCCTCCTGTCCAAGCTAAGATTTCTTGCAGAATTACCTGGGCATGAGCGCCTTTAACGTCTAATCCATGACCCAATGGCTGCACTTCGTTTATACTAAAGCCCTTGAGCTGTATCGCTTTACCAATATTAAACGGAGTACGCTTTGGATCTTGAATTAAATCTGATGGTGTTGTCACACCAAATATGACAAATGTGATGCGGTTGTATTCTGGGTCAATAGCTCTGTGATTATAACAAAACCGAATGAACGCAAAAAAGTCATCAACAGAAAAATCGAGGCTGAGAATACTATCAACTTCATCAATGAAGATGAACAGTCTCTCGCCAGGAAACTGAACCAGCAGCACTTCGGAAATAAACCGACTCAGTCTTTGAAGTAAAGGAATATCTTCCTGCTCCCGCCACCAAGCTTTTAAGTTAATTTTCCCAAGCAGCTTGAAACCTGACCATAACTCAGCAACCACTCCCTTGTACCACTGCTCTGGAGTAATATTTTCACAGCCAATATTGGTCATATCCACAGTGGTGCATCTAAACCCATCTTGTTGCAGGCGATGCCGAGTTCTTACCAGAAGTGAGGACTTGCCCATTTGCCGGGAGTTAAGCACATAGCAAAATTCACCCCCCTTCAGCGCTTCATACAGGTGTTCATCAGCTTGTCGTTCTACATAAGTAGGAGCATCAATCGTTAGACTACCGCCGACTTGATATGTGTAACGGTTCATTTGAAAATCTGAAGGTGTAGTAGACTAGGTCGATTAGCATAAATTTATACTTATTCTTTACTTAAAAAAACTAATTAATTATGACACGATGCATAGGAAACACGTTGGAAAGACAAATTATTCACAAATTTTTATTGGTATAAAACCTGAATTGATAAATTTAGGTTTACGTGTTTATTTTTTATCTTCTATAGATTGTATTTGTCAAGCTCATATTTATTGAAGCTTCTAAATAGTGACGTTTATAGGTCTTCCACCTATGGGTGTAAAAACCAGTCACCCGAACGCGCTACAGCAGGGCTTTGATTTCTATAAATGCCTGCTCACAGACGCTTTCTACAACTCAACCATTGCTTTGCAAAAGAAGTCTTCCCATTTTCAAAATAATTGAAAATCTAATATTTATGAGAAAAGATAGGTGGAAAGCTACTCTCAGTCTTTTAGGGAATTGACTTAGATATAATTGTAAATCTAACATACAAAATCATCTTTATCAAGACATAATTATGGCATGGGCAGGGTAAGTAGACCAATGTTTGTAAAGCGGCTAGATTGGTGACTCTATTTCCCATAGAGCAATTCTTATCAGACCTATAAGCAAAATTTTATACATTCTTTTCTTACCTTTCCTACCATTCACAAAATATTTCTAAAATCATGTTTCATTAAAATCAATTATTTACCTACTTTTCTTACTTTTCCCACATGATTTCTTGTAAAATCATGATTCAAGTGTCCCAATGCTCTAAGATATGAATCATTTATTAAAAATTTTAAAAAACATAAAGTGATTGCCCAATAAATCTATAGTCCTGTATGATGATTACCATAAATTACTACTTGCTTGCAAAAAAAAAAAAGATGCTGTATTATGACCCCAAGCAATACGAAATTTAAGAGAATGTTTGGGAATATGTCGTGCAAACCATCTCCCAACGCAACACTCTGTTTTAGGTAATTTGAGAAATCAAATTTTAGCTTTTATAGAGCGTAAGAATGCAAACTGTTAGTTTACGCACTTACAGCATCCGCACTTTTAAACTGTTGTTGACTAGCCACATATCTGTATGTAAATTAAATAGCTAATTGTTGAGTTTTCTTTGTTTGTGTACCTTGCTCACCTGGAGGGTGAGCAGTTCCTACCCTGCACCGAAGGCGTTCCGCCTACAACGGGACGGACAGTTTCTCCCGGAGGGAAACCCTCCTCAGAAGTGTCGTCGGGAACCCCCAAGGGCGGACTGCTCACCAAGATCTCAAATGTTCATCACATAGGCTTTATCTCGCTTTAGCCCTACCTAGGATTTGTAGTATAACCATAGAATAAGGGCTGTCAATAGCTAATTGGTAAGAATTGTCAGGGTCTTGTCTGTTAACGATCTATTAAACCACAATTGAATAAATAATTGTTCAGGCGCTTTCCTTGGGCTTCGATGGTCTTTTTGATCTCAGGCCCGCCGACGAAACCTTCTTGTTATCTGTGGTGTATTTATCAATTAGGGAGGTTGAATTGCACAGAAGGTGTGATCGAAATCGAAAACGTTCAAAACGACGCGCTATTTACTGTCCGATTCATGGATGCTATCTCGATAGTGTCAGTCAAAAGTATTCATTGTTTGCTAATCGCACCGCACCACTCCAGCCAGGAGGACTCAGTAGACACAATGCCCTCATATTGGTAGAAACTGAAACTGCAGTTCATTTAGAAAGTGAATGGTTGGAAGCATTCTGGTGCAATCAGTGCCAAGAAACGAAGTGGTATCACGTTCAAAAGACTCTTAGCAAAGGGGCTCAAGAGAAGCTTTGCACTTATGAGGTGTCGGTAGCACCACCAAAACTTAAAGAGCAAGCGGTGGGAGTGATTCACCGCGATGGAAATCCTTCTGTCGGAGAATTATTGCAGAGATGCAAAAAGGCATGACTACGAAGGCTGCAAGGACTTCCGGTTTAAAAGTTGAGCGGCGTTGCAGTCGCCAGTCAGTTACAGCGCTTTTCATATGCATAGACTACAAACCACATAGTAAGGGCACAGCAATGCTGTGCCCCTACAGCCAACCTGTATTCTACCGAATTGAAAACTGCTGTAAGTACAGGATTTCACAAGTTCGTAGCGTTATAGTTCGTAGTTGCGCTGTCTATGCCTGCGGCACGCAAGAGCGGCTGTACCGTGCAACCTCCGTAGGAGGCACGCGCTTAGCGCAACTACAACCCCAAGAGTGCGATATGAATTTATGAAATGCAGTACTAAGTATGCTCTTATGTAATCACCTGTTAGTAACTGAAAACGCAACTTGGATGAAAAAGTCAAATATTCTTGGTTTTAGTTGCCTTTATTTATATGTTTAAAACCTCGTCAATGAGCAGGCGTCGTTTGTTATACATGGGTGTATCAGGTATGTCCGGGGCGATCGCTGTTGCAGTGGCAAAAGATAGATTACCAATGTACCCTAGCCAAGCACTTAACAACCTAACAAGAGATTTTAAAGTTGCTGGGCAAACTCCTTTAAAGAAGCGTGCCACGGCTAAGGGATTGATTTATGGAGCAGCTTCTGGGCAAGGTTTTCTTGCCTCAGACAAAAATTTACAGGCTAGTATTGTTCGGGAGTGCGGCATTTTGGTGCCGGAGAACGAGCTGAAGTGGCAATTTTTACGCCCTCGTCCAGACGTATTTGACTTTAGCAGATCAGATTGGCTTGCTCAATTTGCCCGCACTCACAAAATGCTTTTTCGAGGACATACTTTAGTTTGGTATCAGCAGTTACCTGAGTGGTTTAAGGAGGTAGTTAACCGCCAAAATGCGGAAAAATTTTTGGTGGAACATATAACAACTGTGACTAAACGCTACGCTGGTCAAATGCACTCTTGGGATGTCGTCAACGAGGCAATTGAACCAGATGATGGACAAAAAGCAGGCTTGCGAAAAAGTCCGTGGCTTCAGTTTTTAGGTCCAGATTACATAGAGCTTGCCTATCGCGTTGCAGCTCAAGCGGACCCGAAAGCTATGTTAGTCTACAACGAAAACGCGCTGGAATATAGCGGTCGCAAAGAAGAAGTCAAAAGAACTGCTGTTCTGAAACTACTAGAACGTTTGAAATCTAGAGGAACACCGATTCATGCCCTTGGTATCCAATCTCACCTAGTTGCTCAAGAAGGTGCGTTAAATGCCAAAAAACTACGGAGTTTTCTCTCTGATGTGGCTAGTCTTGGTCTCAAAATTCTGATTACCGAACTAGATGTCACGGATCAAAAATTACCTTCAGATCCTGCTGTTCGCGATCGCATTGTCGCCGGTGCATACGAAGACTATCTTTCCGTAGTGCTAGATGAGCCAGCAGTCATTGCGGTATTAAATTGGGGATTGAGCGATAGACACACCTGGCTTTCAATGTTTACTCCCCGTTCAGATGGTTCGCCAGTGCGTCCTTTGCCACTAGACTCAAACCTCAAACCCAAGTTGGCATGGAATGCTATGGCAAGAGCGTTTGATCAAGCTCCGAAACGTTGACCTTACAACCTTTTCAAGTCATGGAGCTTTTCTGATTACAGAATTGAGAACTTATTGCTAATTCGACTCAAATTATGGAAAAAATGCTTGCCAATAAGATTGCAGTGATTCGACTCAAACGTTCTTTAAATGCCGCTAATGCATTGGACTTTGAGCGGGAACTGACAACAGCCATAATGCAAAACGATTGTGCCACCTTATTAATAGATTTAGAGCAAGTAGAATCCTTGGACAGTGCCGGATTGATGGCTTTAGTATCAGGGCTGAAATTGGCTCAGCGCTTAGGACGGCACTTCAGTCTTTGCTCTGTTTCGCCCACAATTAAAATCATTTTTGAAGTGACGCAACTTGATAGGGTATTTGAGATATTTGAATGCCAATCTGCATTTACACGCGCTTACTCCCGTTCATGTTTAAGTAGAGCCTGAGAACCGCTTTCCAAAAAAATGGTGTTTGTTTTTTACCAGTTGTGTAGAAAATCTTTGGAGGAATTATCTAAATGAACAAATTTGATGAGATAGTATTACTTGGAACTAGGTTTCATAAACTCAAAGTGAATGAACTCATCGATTACGCTGTCAAATCGGCAAAACTTGACAAGAAAACCACCATATGTCATGTAAATATTCGGGGAATGAACTTTGCCTACGAACTCCCTTGGTATAGAGAGTTTCTCAACAAATCTGATTTAGTGTTCTGCGATGGATTTGGTGTTCTA
This sequence comes from Scytonema sp. HK-05, assembly GCF_963872035.1. NCBI lineage: Bacteria > Bacillati > Cyanobacteriota > Cyanophyceae > Nostocales > Scytonemataceae > Scytonema > Scytonema sp. HK-05. The sequence continues at coordinate 52,392 of NZ_CAWMYC010000108.1, read as the reverse complement.
GTAGGAGCGAAACTCTGCGGCTGCAGCGCAGATTCATCTCATCGCATGACGTGTCCAGATTACATTGAGGATTTTGCGAAAGCTTGCGAGCGGGAAAATGTTTCCTTGTTCCTGCTTGCTGGTGAGCCAGGTACGGTAGATAAAGCGATCGCTAAGCTGAAAGTGGTTGCACCAAATTTAAAAGTGAAAGGACATCACGGTTATTTTGACAAGTCTGGTGAGGAAAATGAATTTGTTATCCAAGAAATCAATAAATTTAAGCCAGATATTTTGTATATTGGCTTTGGTATGCCATTACAAGAACGTTGGATTCTAAATAATGCAGAGAAAATAGAAACAAAAGTGTTTTTGCCTCTAGGTGCATGTCTTGATTTTTATAGTGGCAACGTCAACAGAGGTCCACGTTGGATGACCAATAGCGGACTAGAGTGGTTAACACGATTGGTCACAGAACCACAACGCTTATGGCATCGTTATGTGGTTGGCAATCCGCTGTTTTTTTATCGGGTTCTACAGGAACGGTTTACAAAACTTTTGAGAAAGCGCTCTCGACCATCATCGCAATACTAAGCTGAGACGCCTAGACATTGCACTTTTTTGCTTAGGGCTGGGCATAGGGGATCATGCGCCATGCCCGATGCGCAATTGACTACCTTCACAAGTGAGTGTGCAAATTAAATGCGTAATTGCTTAAGCTGTTGCCCATTTAACTTCCATATTGATTTGTACAGTTTAAATACAGGGGTAATAGAAATCGTGACATCTAAATCTTTATTAGTTCCAGGGTTTAAACCAGATTTAAGGTCAGCAAGTGGCACAAGGATACACAAAGGATTAACTAGCAAATTTCTGCGGGTAGGAACACTTATCTCGCTAGATGTCATTTCTGTGACCTTAGCATGGAAGTTGGCAGTATTTCATGGCACTCCTTTAGATTCGCCTTGGACACAAAAAGCCTCTTTTCTACTGCTCATCTTGACAGTAGAAATAGGCATTATAGCAACCAAAGGACTCTATAAATCAGGTGCACATCGTCGTAACTATCCTGGTTTGATTAAAGCTGTAACGCTGGCAGAAGTTCTACTCTTGCTCATTGCCTTTCTCTACGAACCAGATAGTTATGTCTCGCGCTCAACTTTTCTACTGTTTTGGCTGTTGTCTGTAGTTTTCGTTTGTACCTCTCACTTCGTCTGTGATGTAGGCACTAGAGTGCTTCGTAGTAAAGGAGCAATTCGCCATTCCGTTTTTCTGATTACAGACCCGGAAGACAAACAAAGCCATATTCGGTTAATAGAGAAAGAGAATTGCTACACAGTACAGGGAATTGCCGACTCTAGCAGTTTAGATATGATGAACCGAGAGGCAACCTTTGAATATCTACGCACACACGGTATAGAAGAGGCTTTTGTTTCTTGGAATGCCATTAAGAACCGTCTATATCTTTGTTGGCGTTTCCAAACAGCTGGCATTACCCTACGAATACTGCCAATTCAGGGTGAAGTTCATCACCCTAAATCAGCCGTATTTTGGATGATTGGTGAAGTCCCTTGTATGACAATACCAGCACCAATCATCGCAGGCGGCAATTTTTGGGTAAAGCGGAGTTTTGACCTTTGTGGTTCGATTGTTCTGTTACTCCTGCTGTCTCCTGTCTATCTGGTAATAGCTACACTCATTAAGTTAGATTCTTCTGGACCAGTGTTCTTCCGGCAAAATCGAATTGGTCTGCATGGTAAGAGTTTCAAGATTTGGAAATTCCGTACGATGGTTACCAACGCGGAAAAGTTGCAGGCGGCGCTAGAAGCAAAGAATGAAATCAAGGATGGGGTCCTCTTTAAGATGAAAGACGACCCTCGCATCACACGCATAGGCAAATTCCTGCGCCGTTACAGTCTCGACGAATTGCCACAACTGTTTAATGTTGTCGTTGGAGAGATGAGTTTGGTTGGTCCGCGTCCTCTCCCTATGAGGGACGTAGAAAGGTTCAAGACAAAGCACTTTATCCGACAAGAAGTTTTGCCTGGTATTACCGGATTGTGGCAGGTTTCTGGTCGCTCGGATATCGAGAATTTTGAAGATGGGGTGAAATTAGATATCGCTTACATAGAGAATTGGTCTGTGTGCCTGGATCTACAAATTTTGCTGAAAACTGTCAAGGTTGTCCTTGGTAAGACAGGTGCTTACTAAATAACGAGAGCAAACTACCGCCACTAGAGCACGACTCCCAGTGGCGGCTTTAAAAAAATAGGTTCTAATTTTTGACATACTTTTCTTGCTTTTCGTACCTTGTTCTAAAAATCTAACCAGAGAAATAGCTTGTTATCAGTCCTTCACCTGATGTCAAACTTTTTGAGAAACTGAGAACGCCATAAATGAATGCAAAAGTGTATGAAATATGAACTACCCGCCCTTACTTCGTAGAAGGGCGGGTAGTTCATAATAGAAATTGGTCTTTCTTTGCCAAGCAATTTTACAGGAACTCTTCGTAACTAATCTTAATCTCAGTTATACAAGTTTTTAGTTACAAAACATACTTTTATTACTTTTCCTACTTGGTTATCAAATCCGCAAACTTTACATTATCTTTAAAAAAAAAATTTATTTCTACTTGAAATTACTGGCAATTAAAGTTATATTTAACATCGTCAGTAGGCAATCTGAACAACTAAACATTGTTAACAATTAGATTGTGCCTAAAGCAAAATGCTTCTAATAAGAGCATATTTGATAGCTAGTACGCACTTATTTGACCAGTGTTCTGTAGTTCTCAACAATTTAAGTATAAACAGGGTTAAAAAAATATGCAAGTTTGTGCATTTACCAAAATCAGTAAAAACGGCAGGCAATATAGTAAACCAAACACCACTCTCCATACAACAGTTGTGAATTTGATTGAGTAAGTTAGGATGAGCATCAATGGACGCACTTACTAGTCAATAACTTCATCAGTTGAACTACATTAGACATATCTTGAAACTCTACGTCAATCCAAGGCTTGTGTACCCGGAGGGTGCGCTTTGCCCTCACGTAGTGCATAAAGCCTCACGTAGTGCATAAAGTAAGATTGCAAAAACACTTGAATTGTCTTGTTGAGCGCGCCTACTGCGGAGGCACGCTATTACAATAGTCGCATTATGTTGAAAGCAATAAAAATAAATTTCAATTTGTTAAAAGATAGCCGATGCTATGAAGCTAAGGTATTCATATCAAATTTCATTTTTGGCTCCAATTTCGTAATGATCTACGGCTAGGAAACTTGTATGGAGACTAAAGGCTATCAAGAAGAAGTAGATATTCAAAAATATTGGCTAGTTCTGAAACGCCGTTGGCCAATTGTGGCAGGAGTTGTTCTAGCTTCAGTAGGATTATCGTCGTTTGCTGTGTTCCTGCAAAAACCTAAATATCAGGCGAGCGGAATGCTTCTTTTTCAATCAGACAGAACCTCATCGCTTACAAAAGTAGGAGAAAAGATAGGGGATCTTGAATCCTTAATGCGCGAGGGGAATCCGCTAGAAACGCAGTCTGTTATCTTAACATCTCAGCCAATTTTAGAAGAGGTTATCAAGACCCTAGAGTTAAAAGATAAAAAAGGAAATACTCTTGATCCAGAGTCACTTAAAATCAAGGTTGAACCAATTGTAGGCACAGACGTACTGCAGGTTTCCTACACCTCAGAGAACCCTGAATTGGCGGCATCAGTAGTCAATCAGCTGATGAAATCCTATGTTGCAAACAACATTCAGTCCAATCGATCTCAAGTCTTTGCCGCAGGTGAATTTATTAAAAAGCAACTGCCATACGCTCGGGCAGAATTAGATCGCTCAGCAGAGGCATTACGTCAGTTTAAAATTCAGTATAAAATCATCGAGCTTCCAGAAGAGGCGAGTGCTGCTGTTAAAAATCTTGGTCAGATAGATCAGGAAATAAATCAAGCGCGGGCTGCGCTAGCAGATGTGAGCGCTCAGGAAGCAAAAATGAACAGTCAATTAAACTTGGCTGGAGATCAGGCTGTGGAAGTGACTTCCATAAGTCAGATACCTGGTGTACAGGAAGTCTTAAGCGAGTTACAAAAGGTACAAACTAAGCTAGCAAATGAAAAAGCACGCTACACCAGTGAACATCCAGATATTGCTGAGTTAAAAAATCAAGAAGTCACTTTAAATGCTTTATTACAGCAGCGGATTGAGCAGGTTTTAGGAACTAAAGGAATAAAGCAGGTTTTAGGAACTCAAAAAAATGTTCCCCCTGGTAAGTTGCAGGTCGGGAAAATCAAAGAAAATCTGACAAGTGAATTTGCCAAGATACAAGCGCAACGCCAAGGTTTGGAAAGCAAAATACAAGCTTTGTCTAACATCCAAGCCAGTTATAAGCAAAGGCTTGCGATGATGCCAAATTTGGAGAAAAAGCAAGGAGATTTAGAGCGAAAGTTATCTATCTCCAAAAAGAACTATGAAAACCTTGTCAGCACACTACAGGAAATTGAAGTCGCAGAAAAGCAAACTGTTGGCAATGCTAAAGAGATTCAAGCCGCTAAGGTTCCCAAAAAACCAGTTCTCTCCAAAGTCGTACTGCTTTTAGCAGGAGGTGGCGTATTTGTTGGGTTGCTACTTGGTATTGCTGCTGCGTTTTTTGTAGACCTAGTAGACAGATCCTTGAAAACAGTTAAGGAAGCCGAGACATTTTTTGGCTATACTCTACTAGGGCTAATTCCTAAGTTTGAATCAAACACCACATCTACTCCTGATAAATTGATGTCAGAAGGAGTCTCTGCTCGAGTTATTGTCGCAACTTCTCCTCGCTCAGTGATTCATGAAGCATATCAAATGCTTCAGGCAAACCTCAAGTTCATTAGCCATAAAAAAGTTCGCACAATTGTGGTAACGAGTTCTGTACCAGGGGAAGGGAAATCAGAAGTTTCTGCGAATTTAGCTGCGGTACTGGCTCAGGCGGGACGGCGAGTTCTGCTAGTCGATGCAGATATGCGTAAACCAACGCAACATCACTTGTGGGGTGTGATAAACTCAGTCGGTTTAAGTAACATGATTGTTTGTCAGGCTGAATTTCCCCAAGGTGTGCAAACGGTTACAAAACACCTGTCTGTCCTCACAGCTGGAGTCGTACCTCCCAACCCCCTGGCTTTGATTGACTCGGATCGTATGGCTACGCTGATTAAAATGTTCTCTGACAAATACGACTACATCGTATTTGATACTCCTCCTTTAGTTGGGACAGCTGATGCAGCAGTTTTAGGAAAAATGGCGGATGGAGTTTTGCTAGTCGTTCGACCGGGTGTTGTGGATTCAGCAAGCGCTACCGCAGCAAAATCCCTGCTGGAACGTTCTGACGCTAACATTTTGGGAATGATTGCCAACGCTGTCAACGTGAAGCACGAACCTGGCAACTACTTTTACTATTCCAGCCCTCGAGTGGGACAGAGTGTGGTAGAAACTGAAGTGGGGACTCAACAATGGACGCACAAATCGACTTGAAGGCAAATACAAAGGCAGACAAAGCTTCTGCTTTTGGTCTTTGGCAACAAATTAAAGAAGACTGGATTGCCCACGGACGGGATTGGACTAAGCCTGGATTCCGGGCTGTAGCAATTCACCGTTTTGGAGTTTGGCGTAAGAAGATTAAACCCAAACTCTTACAAGCGCCTTTGAGTCTTCTTTATGGAATGCTATATCGCAAGGTTCGGAATACGTACGGAATTGAACTGCTTTACACTGTCCAACTTGGTCGCCGTGTGGTTATTCAACATCAAGGAGGAATCGTCATTCACTCACACTGCTGTATTGGCGACGACTGTATTATACGCCAAGGGGTGACTTTAGGAATGCGTTACCTAGATCGTCCGATGGATGCGCCCAAGTTGGGCAAAGGTGTCGATGTTGGTGCTGGTGCACAGATATTGGGCAACGTTACCATTGGAGATAACGCAAGCATTGGTGCTAATGCTGTGGTTCTGTGCGATGTTCCAGCAGGAGCAACAGCAGTTGGCATACCTGCAAAAATCATTTCTTCAAAAGTCCGATAACAATGCTGTTGTATTGAGGTAACAATGCCATGTCAGTTAGCCAGTTCGTGGCTTCGTGTATTGATGTTGTGCTGTTAGTTAGCGCATCGGGTCTATTTATTGTTTGTCTATTTTTTCTGATTGAATGTACTGCGGCTTTATTCCCGAAGGCTTCGACTGGTGAAGCTGATCCTAAAGATGCTAAAGATGCTAAAGTAACTGTCTTAGTCCCAGCACATAATGAAGAGATTGTCATCGGTTCAACTCTCAAAACACTGATCCCTGCATTAAAAGAACAAGACCGTCTGGTTGTCATTGCTGACAATTGTAGTGATGCGACAGCTCAAATTGCTCGTACAATGGGTGCTACAGTGATTGAGCGTCAGAACAAGGAGCAAAGAGGTAAAGGATACGCCCTAGACTATGGCTTACAGTTTATTGAGTCAGATCCTCCTGATGTGGTTGTGATTGTTGATGCTGATTGTACAGTCTATCCAGGTGCAATTGAGCAGTTAAGTCAGTGTGCGATCGCCACACAGCGACCTGTCCAAGCAACCTACTTGATGCTCAGACCTAAAAACTCTCAGTCGTCAAAAGACTTCGTTTCACAATTTTCCAACATCGTTAGGAATCTTGCTCGTCCCCGTGGATTAGCCCGCCTAGGACTGCCCTGCCCCTTGCTTGGCACAGGTATGGCTTTCCCTTGGTCAGTCATTCGCTCAGTGAGTTTAGCCAACGGTCACCTCCTTGAAGATTTGAAACTAGGCTTGGATTTGACTATAGCTGGACACAGACCAGTGTTTTGCCCAGAAGCAAAAGTCACTGGGTATTTGCCGCAGCAGTCGCAGGCTGCTAGAAGTCAGAGAACTCGTTGGGAACATGGTCATTTACAAATTATCCAGACTTATGTCCCTACCTTACTCAAAGAAGCAGTCTATCAAAAAAGGTTCGACTTGTTGGTGAGCATTTTGGATTTGTGTGTGCCACCTTTATCTCTGCTTGTTGTTCTTTGGTTAGGGCTAATGGCAGTGACTTTGCTGTTTGCAGTCTTGGAAGCCTCATGGATACCAGCAGCTATTGTAGCTACAGCGGGACTTTGTTTCCTCATGGCAATTATGACAGCTTGGGCTAAATTTGCTCGCCAAGACCTTCCTCTGTTGCAACTTTTAACTGTTCCTTTTTATGTTCTTTGGAAAATTCCAGTTTATCTCAAATTTTTAGTGAAACCTCAAAGCGTGTGGGTTCGTACCCAAAGGGACAAAATATAGTAAAACAATGTTTAGCCGAATTAACCTTTCTCTTTCTAAAGTCAATCTATGAAAAAGAAAACTCTAAGTAAATTTTTAAGACTTGCCGAGAAAGGTTTTATAATATTAGGCTTAAGTTTCTTTTCAGGAGTATTTGGTGTACACGCTTTGGGTGCTGTGCTTCCAAATTTCGTTGTCACATTAGTCAGATTCTCTGTTTGGGGAATCTCAACCATTCTCGTTTGTCTCTTCTGGAAAAGTACGATAATCACAGCCGGTAGAGATAAATTACTCTGTCTATTAACGGTATTAGCTCTGCTATCATTTGTCTGGTCAGAATATCCAGACTTTACATCGTTTAATGCCAGAGATATCTTGATGATGACCTCGTTTGGCTTATATTTTGCCACACGATTTAGTTTGAAAGAGCAGGTACAACTCGTTGCCTGTACTTTATTTATAGGAAGTTTCTTGAGTACAATTGTTGCCGTTGGATTACCTTCGGTTGGGATACATCAAGCAGATGGGATAGAATCTCATCCAGGAGCATGGAAAGGAGTATACGGACACAAAAATGGTCTCGGCAGCATGATGGTTTTAAGCTCATTAACTTTTCTTGCCTTGCCAAAGGAAAACTCAACTTTATACAAGTGGGCTGGTTTGAGTTTTTCGCTGGTCTTGATGCTAGTTTCAACATCAAGAACTTCTCTTGTTCTTTCTTTATTGCTTATATTATTAATGGTATTCTATAGAAACTTTCGGTGGAAGGGAAAGATAAGCGTAATTTTCATAGATATTGGAATTCTGATTCTAGGATGTGTTGCTTTACTCATTTTCACTTATTGGGTAGAACTTTTAACTGGTTTAGGAAGAGACCCCACTTTAACTGGACGGACGCCCCTGTGGGGTGCTGCACTCGCTAGATTAATGGAAAGACCATTGTTGGGTTATGGTTATGCTGCATTCTGGGCACCTAAAAGTAAGTATGCAATCGAAGCAGGTCATGCAATAGGGTCTGGTTGGGTTCCACCTCACGCTCACAATGGCTTAATTGATTTACTACTTGATGTTGGCTTCATTGGTTTATCACTTTTTTTAATGAGTTATTTCACAACCTTTGCTCAGGCTTTAAAGCGAGCTTATGCAACTAGAAATCCAGAGGATCTTTGGCCCTTAGCTTATCTCACCTTTTTAGCAATGAATAACGTGACAGAGAGTTATTTGATGCGTTTAGCAAACCTGTATTGGGTTTTGTTTATAACAATTGTTTTTACTATAAATCAGAAAAGCAAATTCAAAAAATTAACACTTTAAAAAAGAAAAACTATTTATGTGTTATTTACAGCAGTTTTCTGTAAGGTGGGCATTGCTTACCAATATTTCAACTGTGCATTACATAGGCTTTTATGGGCAATGCCCACCCTAGGATTTCTTTAAAAAAGAAAAGCTATTTACGTGTTACTTAAAACTGTCTACAACATAGACGAATATTATAGGAGGTTTTACTTTGCAGTGTATTGGAGTTGTTGCCATCGGACGCAACGAAGGGGAGCGTCTGGGAGCGTGCTTGTTATCAGTGATAGGAGAAGGGAGAACTATAGTTTACGTTGATTCTGGCTCAACAGATGGTAGCGTGGAGCTAGCGCGTTCCCTTGGTGTCCATGTCGTGGAACTTGATTTATCTATTCCATTCACTGCAGCTCGTGCTAGGAATGCAGGGTTTGAATATCTATTACGAGTCAAACCAGAAGTCGAATTTGTCCAGTTTGTAGATGGAGACTGTCGCGTTGTTGAGGGATGGTTGGAATGTGCTGTGCGTGAATTAGTTGCTCAGCCCGAGGTTGTCGTAGTGTGTGGTCGGCGTCGGGAAGAATTCCCCACTAACTCTATCTATAACCGCCTGTGCGACATCGAGTGGAATACTCCCGTAGGTGAAGCTAAAGCGTGTGGTGGAGACTCCATGATGCGAGTGACAGCTTTGAAAAAGGTGGGAGGATTCAACCCGACACTCATTGCAGGAGAAGAACCAGAATTGTGTTTGCGACTGCGTCGAGTTGGTGGCAAAATTTTACGTATCAATGCAGAAATGACATTGCACGATGCCCAAATCACCCGTTTTGGTCAGTGGTGGAAGCGCTCAATTCGCAGTGGTTATGCCTTTACTGAGGGGGCTTGGCTATACAGTCGCAATTCCGAACAGCTTTGGATAAGAGAAAGTCGTAGGATTTGGTTCTGGGCTGTGCTTTTGCCTTTGTTGGTCATCGTCGGTCTATTGCCAACTCGGGGGCTAAGCATACTGTTACTGTTCATGGCATATGCTTTTGTCGCTTACCGAGTGTATCGCTCTACGCGCAAACGAGGGTTTAAGTCAACCGATGCTATTTTCTATGCCCTGTTTTGTGCAATAGAGAAATACCCACAATTACTCGGGAAAATTCAATTTTACATCTTCAGGTTGTTGAAACGACAGCGCACCATAGTGGAGTACAAAAGTGCGCCTTCAGCCAGTTGAGACAACCTTTCTTTTGTTTGTAGTGAGCGCTGAAGCGCTCACTACAAACTATCTCAAGCTATCACAATGAATGCAATGAATTACTAATTGACAAAACACTATAACGGAGAATAAAAAATATCAATGGTAACAAAACTTAAATCAGCAGTCATTGGCACAGGGGCAATCTCCAAAGAACATCTCAGTTTTCTTTCCAAATCTGAGCGCGCACATTTAGCCAGTGTTTGTGACCTTTCAAAAGCCGCTGCCAGGTATGCAGCCCGAAGGTTTGGTGCCGACTCGACTTACACCGACTATCGTCAGATGCTCGATGAGGTAAAACCTGACGTTGTACACATTCTCACTCCGCCTCATACTCATAAGCGGATTGCAAAGGACTGCTTAGAAGCAGGTGTACACGTGTTCTGTGAAAAGCCTATTACACCCACCTACGATGAGTTTCAAGAACTTAGGACCTTTGCACAGTCTCACAACCGCTGGTTGATTGAAAACCAAAACTACTGCTTTAACGAACCGATCCTGGCTATTGAGAAATTAATTGCAGATGGTATTCTGGGTGAAGTGCAGGAAGTTGAAGTCCGCATAGCGCTTCCAGTTCGCGATGGTGGAGCATTTGCAGACGAAAACTTGCCGAATCCTATTCATAAAATGCCCGCAGGGGTGGTTCATGATTTCATTACACACTTGTGTTCCATGACGGTGCGCTTCATACCAGATTTTGAACGCGTGAGCGCTGCATGGAGTAATCACGGTGGTGGAGATTTGTTCCGATATGATGACCTTGATGCGATCGTCATCGGAGGCTCTGCACACGCTCGGATTCGATTCAGTTGTCACACACCACCCAAGGCTTTTGCCGTTACGGTGCGAGGTTCAAAAGGTTATGCAGAAACTGATTTGTTTCAGCCGCATTTACGTTGTGTTATACCTCGCGCTGGAGAACTGCTATCTCCGCTGATTAATCATTTTCTGAACGGATGCGATTTGGTTGGGGCATCATTTACCAACTTTCGTCGCAAGATTATGCAACAAACGACATATGAAGGAATGCATCGGCTTTTGGACAAAACCTATGAAGGACTAATCGAAGGCAAAGCGCCACCAATCAGTTTTGAAGATATGGAGCGTACACATCAATTAGTTAATGCTTTACTATTGGAGGCTAATCGAGTTTGACACTCACCGACCTAAAGGTACGGTGATTCTTTAGAAGAAAACCAGACGACCTAGTCTAGTTTTGAACCATACTCATCTTACTGTTCTCACCACGATGCCTTTTTACGGATACCGAAGCACCACCGTCCACTTTCCAAGGGCGGGGGGAACCCCGCACGGAAGTGGACTCCAGAACACAGCAGCTGCTACAAGACTTTCTGCATACAACGCGGTGTCAATTGCGCCTACTCCCTCCGTCATCGACATTGGGCATACCTGCACATTAACACTTGCGAGTTTTACCCAAAACAGAATTAAGTTTTGGAACCCCCTACTCTTATTTCGTTGTCTAGGTACTACAACTAACTTTCTGTGTTTTTTGATTCACTGACCAATTGCCCCATTTTCTACCTCCAGAAGTAAGCATATCCTTACGAATCCGGTGTTAGGGGGTTCCAACCCACGGCAAACTAGGTCAATTTGTCTTAAGTTAGTTGTCACTATTTTAACACAGATTTATAAAGCCGTCCTTCTAGGACGGGGTAAGAGACCCAGGAGTTTTCGATGAAGTTATTGATAACAGGAGCATCCGGTTTTCTAGGACAGTATGTTGTCGCTGAAGCACTGCGACGAGGACATAAAGTGCGTGCGGTTGTGCGACCATCTAGTAATGAAAAGCGTATACCTTGGCATAATCACCCAAATGTGGAACTCGTCCGTATCGATTTGCGGCGCAAAGATGGTATTGCTGATGCTGTGCGGGGTGTGGATGCAGTGCTCCATTTGGCAGCCGTCAAAGATGGTGACTTTTACTCACGATTTGCTGGCACAGTCATTGCCACTGAAAACTTGCTCGATGCCATGATTGAGGCTAATGTGCTGAGGCTGGTTGATATCAGTAGCTTTTCGGTGTATAATTATTCATCCGGCAAAACAATTACTGAAGACACGCCCCTTGAGGACCATCCCCTAGAACGGGATGAATACGCCCAAGTCAAGCTGCTTCAGGAAGAACTTGTTCGCGAGTTTGAGCAGAATTATGGGGCACCCGTGACGTATATTCGCCCCGGAATGATCTATGGACGAGACTGCCTCTGGAATACCATTCTTGGAGCTAAATTGATCGGCAATTTATGGTTGAAAGTCGGCGGTCACGCACAGATGCCATTGACATATATTGAAAACTGTGCTGATGCAATTATCAGTGCTGCGGAGCGTGAAGAGGCAATTGGTCAAACTTTGAATATCGTTGATGACGACTTGCCTACTCAGAAAGTCTATGCCCAAAAACTGGCTCAACGCCTAGATTCTCTGCCCCGCACGATTCCCGTCAGTTTATGGTTCTTGTACTTGCTAGCCTGGATTTTCTGGACTTACAACCAACGAGTGCTGAAGGGGCAGGCAAGGCTACCTGGTATATTTATCCCAAGGGCAATAGATGCCAGGTTTAAGCCGTTTCGCTACAGTAATGCTCGTGCAAAACAAATTTTGAACTGGAGCCCCAGGTATTCACTCGACACCGCAGTTGAGCGCAGTTGTAGCGATGTCGAACTGTTGGAGGTACCGTTGCCGACACCCTCGTTGCAACCTTTAGGAGGCTGAAGAGAATGCGGATTGCTTACCTAACTGGTGAATATCCCAGAGCAACGGACACTTTCATTCAGCGAGAAGTCACAACCCTGCGAGAAATGGGTGTGGACGTCCACACATTCTCTGTTCGCCGAACAGGGGATGAACACATGGTTGGGACAGAACAGAAGTTAGAGCGCGATCGCACTTTCTACATCCTTCCCCCCAATCCCATAAACTTAATACTGGCGCACCTCAGTTTATTGCTTGCTTTCCCAAAAAGATACTTGCAAGCAATCAAGCTTGCATGGTCAACCAGCCAACCTGGGTTGCGAGGTGCGCTCTTTCAAATCTTCTACTTTTTGGAAGCAGGTATCCTTGCCAAACAAATCAAACAAAGGCAAATTGTACATTTGCACAACCACATTGTAGAAGCTAGCGGTACCGTTGCGATGCTCGCCGCCGAAATGGGCGGTTTTACTTATAGTTTCACCTTGCACGGTCCGTACATCTTCTTCCGTCCACATCAATGGCGACTCGACGAGAAAATCAAGCGATCGCTGTTTGTATGTTGTATCAGCCATTATGCTCGCAGTCAGGGAATGATATTTGCACCCACCGAAAAGTGGAATCGAATGCATATCATTCATTGTGGTATCGACCCAGCGTTATTCGATGTCGTTTCTCACAACGAGTCAGGAAAACGCTTGCTTTTTGTGGGACGACTGGCTGCGGCGAAAGGCTTGCCTATTTTGCTCGAAAGCCTTGTGAGTTTGAGGCGATCGCATCCAAATATATCATTAACAGTTGTAGGTGATGGTCCAGACCGTCAAAAGTTAGAACAAACAACTGCCCAGTTGGGATTGAGCCAGAATGTCAAATTCGTCGGCTATAAATCCCAAGGTGAAGTCCGCGACTATTTTCAGCAAACCGATATTTTCGTGATGTCCAGCTTTGCTGAAGGGATACCAGTCGTGCTGATGGAAGCAATGGCGGCTGGTGTACCTGTGGTTGCTACCCAGATTGCAGGTGTTAGTGAGTTGGTAGAAGATGGTGTTAACGGCTACCTTGTTCCACCCGGAGACCCTGTTTCCCTAGCGGAGAATATCGAAATATTACTGAGTAATCATAAACTTCGAGCTGCATTTGGCACAGCAGGTCGAGCCAAAGTAGAGAAAGACTTTAACATACACCATGAAGTTGCACGGTTACATAACCTAATGAAGAGCGCTTTGCAAGGTGATGTGGAACCGATTCGTCCCAATTATCCAGAAAAACAAGTTTTCTTAACTAAACAAGAAACAGTCACAACATCTGTTTGAAGGTGCAAGACGAGTGCAGTAAGATTGCACTCGTCCATTTCTTTGATTATGAAACCACAGATAAACCTTGCCCTCGAGCGAAGCGAAGGGACAGATGGACACAGATAAATTATCTGCACGGCAGTTGCGGGACTCGGGGGGAACCCCCCTCCGGGTATGCCTAGTGGGTACGGCCACGGCTTCGCCGAACGGCACGCTACGCGCGTTGGCTGCGCCTGCGCTTTGCGCTTACGCCAGTTGCAGCTCGGAGGGAAGCCCTCCGATGACTCACTGGTCTCACCGCAACGCACTGCCTCGTTTATCTGCGTGCATCTGCGGTTCCAATTACTTATCAAAAGAAAAACCAAATCATTGGCATGGATTGAGACAACTAACTAATTTATTTATACAGAAACTATGACATCTCTAAAAAAGCGTGCCATGCGTGGTGCAATGTGGACGATTATATGTTTCGGAGGTATTCAAATCTTACGATTTGGCAATAATTTGATTTTGACTCGCCTGCTGAAACCAGAATATTTTGGTTTGATGGCTTTGGTGACGACCCTTAGAGTTGGTCTGGAATTATTTTCAGACGTTGGTATTGCTCAAAATATAATCAACAGTAAACGAGGTGATGAAGAGACTTTTTTAAATACTGCTTGGACTATACAAGTTATTCGTGGTGTAGTCATTTGGCTTGTTTGTCTACTGATTAGCTTTCCAGCTGCAAATTTCTATAATGACCAACGCTTGATGGGGCTAATTCCTATTGCTATACTGTACTCATTTATTGAAGGATTTAGCTCTACTAGCGTACATACTCTTCATCGTCGGCTGGAACTGGGTAAGCTTTCCCTGTATGAACTGATATTGCAGGCATGTTTTCTTTCTACGTTAATTTTCTTGGTTTGGTTATATCCAAGTATTTGGACTTTAGCTATTGGAACGGTGGTGGGAGGAGTATACAAATTAGTCAGCAGCTATTGGTTAATACCAAAATACTCCAACCGCTTCGCATGGGAGCCGGAAGCAGTAAAAGAAATTTTATCCTTCGGTAAGTGGATGTTTATTGCATCCGCGCTCATGTTTGCTGCTGAACAAGCCGATCGCCTGGTTTTGGCTAAGATCCTGTCATTTCAAATGCTAGGCGTTTATACAGTAGCTTATACTCTAGCAAGCATACCCCGAGAAGTTATTAAACAACTTAGTTATAAAGTCATTTTTCCCACAATTTCCCAGCAAGCTGATTTGCCAAGGTCAACTTTGCGAGAGAAAATTCTCCGGCAACGGCGTCTCATGCTGATAGGGTGTGCGATCGCATTAGCAATTCTAGTGACTGTTGGTGATTTAATTGTTGGGATATTGTATGACAAAAGGTATGCTGCCGCTACCTGGATGATGCCGATTTTATGCAGTGGAATTTGGTTTTCCCTGCTATTTTATACTATCAGCCCTGCTTTATTAGCAATTAGCAAGCCCTTATACTCAGCTCAAAGTAATTTTGCTCGATTTGGAATAATTATTCTGGGTGTACCTCTGGCACATTACAGTTTCGGTGAGCTGGGGGCTATTATCGTCATTGCATTCAGCGATTTGCCTTTGTACATAGTCAATCTTTATGGACTTTGGCGGGAAAAACTCACTTGTTTAGCCCAAGATATTCAAACTACAGTCTTTTTTATCGGGGTACTAGCTTTATTTTTAGTTATTCGGAATTATTTAGGGTTTGGGTTGCCAATTCAATCACTACTTTAGGTAAATACAAAAGCTGCTGTCTTGGTTACAGCGCTTTTCAAGTAAATAAATCACTCTGTAGGGGCTGGGAAATGCCCATACGTGTCAACTTAAGGTGAAAACCAGTATAGAACAAGTTTTAAGAGATTGCCTCGTTCCCAGCCTCAGGCTGGGAATGCATATTGCGAGGCTCTGCCTTGCTTAAGAGCGTTATACGAAGTTGCGTTCAAAACCTCACCGTCAGGCAGGGTGGGGAGTGTCAACCGAGTACTTGCTCTATTTTTAGTTATTTGGAATAATTTGGGATTTGGGGTGTCAATTGAGACATTAGTTTAAGATAATGTAAAAGTTATGTCTTAGTTAAAGAATAAAAAGGTCATATTCCCAGATATTCCTAAAGAATGAGGAAAGAGCCTTGAAATACCACATAGCTTTAATCCCGACCTGTAACCTAGAACAAATCACCCAAAATGCTCTCGCGGGAAAATGCCCCAAGCATGTAATATCGGCAATGACTCAGCTTTTAGGGGCAACAGTTTATCAACCAGAGTCCGAACCCGTGTTGCCCATAGATAAAATTCGTGCGCATATTATAGGTCGTCCTGAATACTGGGCTTTAGCACGCAAGCTGTCGTCGCAGCTTCAAGAGGATGATGTCATATATTGCACAGGGGAACACGTAGGAATTCCAATTGCCGCTCTCTGCGGTGTAAAAGAGAACCGACCCAAAATTGTTGTATATATCCACAATATAAACCGACCACGAACTCGTCTGGCGTTGAAGCTCTTTAATATAGCAGACCGGATTGATTTATTTGTGACCACCGTTCCTTCGCAAGCTGAATTCCTTCGCCACTACTTAGGCTTGCCTGAGAACCGTGTCTATCTATTTATGTCACAACCTATAGACACATCCTTCTTCACACCAGGACCCGCTTTACAAAACAAACTTCGTCCAGTTATTGGTAGTGGAGGTTTGGAAAAACGGGATTATAGAACTCTTGCTGATGCGACTCGAGATTTAAATGTCGATGTGAAGATTTGCGCTTTCTCACGTAACGCAGTTGCATTAAAACGGGCGTTCCCAGAAGTTATGCCTAGTAATATGTCGTCTGGCTTTTACGACTGGTGCGAGTTGGTACAGCTTTACCGCGATTCTGACTTAGTTGTCATCACTCTTTTTGAGAATAATTATGAAGCCGGACTCACCACTTTGTTTGAAGCGATGGCTTGTCGGCGACCTGTAGTAATAACTCGCTCGTCAGGAATTATTGGCGACCTGATTGACTCGGGTATCGTTACTGGTGTTAATCCCCGTGACCCTGTAGGACTCAAGCAAGCAATCGTGAACCTCTTAAATGCTCCGGAAAAAGCTCAAGAGCAGGCTCAGCGAGGTTATGAACTGGTACTCAACCAATTTAATCATGTTAACTATACTCAAGCTTTGGTGACAAAACTCATCTCCACATTTGGCAGTATAAATAACAAGTCACTTGCTTTGCAATAACATTTAGAAGCTATGACAGTCGAACAAGTTAACAGTTATCAGGAGTTGCCTACTCAGGCACCTACAGTTTGGTCGCGCACAGTAGAACTGACCATAATCAATTTCATAGGATCAATTCCTCGTCCACTTGGCACTCTACTGCGACGGCTAGCTTACCGTTCAATCTTTGCTCGCATGGGTCGGAGAGTTTACATTCAAGCAGGGGTTGAGTTACTTGGAGCTCGTTCAATGGAAGTTGGTGATGATATTAAAATCCTCCGGGATGTGCGCTTGGAAATTAGACACCCAAATAGTTTACTACGTATTGGCGACAGGGTTTGTCTTGATCGCGGTGTTGATATCAGAGCTACAGGTTCTGATTGCCTGATTGAGATTAGCCACGACTCCTACCTGGGACCATATGTTTGCATGGCTGGTCCTGGTCATATCAAAATTGGTAAGAATTGCCAAATCGCGTCACATACAGGTATCTACGCCAACAATCATAGAGAATATGGATTAAGCCGTGAAGGAATTGAAATTCAGGACGATTGTTGGATAGGCTCTGGAGTTAGAATCTTAGATGGAGTGACTATTGGTAAAGGCAGTGTCATCGGGGCTGGAGCAGTTGTCACCAAAAATATCCCTCCTTATTCGATAGCAGTTGGGGTACCCGCAAAAGTAATTAAACTTAGTAAGGGAGGTGTAGCTTAATGACTCAATGTGTGCAACACAAAACTTAACTTACTCAAGCCGCGTATAGTTATATAAATAAAGGGTTTTGACCGAAAATCGGAGGGCGCAAGCCCCTAAATTCCATTTATGGGGATAAGCCCGTTGGGGAATTTATTCCCCGTCCCAATCTTCGCACTGCATCACGAATAACATCGTTATAATCAATTCCTTCAGACTCCGATACCTTTTGAACTATTTCCCATTCCTGTTCACTCAACCGAACAGTTAATTTTTTAGCTGCATACTTCTTTGGCATAGCAAGATCTTTGTGCTATTATATGTCTATCAGCCATACGATAGCAGAAGTAAGGAGGTGATTCAAGAGTGTTGGTACTGGAATACAAAGCGGTAGTTAAAAAGACTCAATCTGTAGCCATAGACGAAGCTATTCGTACGAGTCAGTTTGTACGAAACAAAGTGTTGCGTTATTGGATGGATAACCGTGGAGTGGGCAAAAAGCAGCTATATCAGTACAACACTCAGTTACGTGCAGAGTTCGAGTTTGTTAAAGACTTAAACAGTCATGCGTGTCAAGCATCCGTTGAGAATGTGGAACGCGCAATCAACAGATTTTTTGATAATTGCAAAAAGAATAAACCTGGGAAGAAAGGCTACCCAAGGTTTAAGAAAGGTAGCCGTTCTGTTGAATACAAGACATCGGGATGGAAGTTACACCCCTCAAAGCGACGCATAACTTTCTTGGACAAGAAAGAGATTGGTGAACTCAAGCTATTAGGGAAATGGGATATCCATACCTACCCTCTAACGTTAATTAAGCGAGTCCGGATTGTACGCAAGGCAGATGGCTATTATGTTCAGTTTTGTATCAAAGTTGATGCTCAGCCTGAGCAAAGAAACGGAAACAATGAAATTGGGTTGGATGTAGGGCTTGAGTATTTCTATTCTGATTCCAACGGGCATCACGAAGAGAATCCTCGTTTTCTCCGCAAGGCAGAAAAATCAATCAAGCACGCTCAACGCCGAATTTACACTAAGGAAAAAGGTAAAAACAATAGACGAAAAGCGTCATGGCGGCATGCCCGGAAACATTTAAGAGTAAGTAGGCAACGTGAAGAACATGCCAAGAGACTGGCACGTTGCGTATGCAAGGTTAACGCCTTTGTCGCCTATGAAGACTTAAATGTGAAAGGGTTGGTGAGAAATCGTCACCTAGCCAAGTCAATCAGTGATGTTGCTTGGACTTCTTTTCGTCGTTGGATTGAGTACTTTGCCTTGAAGTTCAATACTAAGGTTGTAGCTGTTGCACCTCATTACACAAGCCAGAAGTGCAGTGATTGTGGAAAAACTGTTATGAAAGGACTCTCTACAAGAACTCACAACTGTCCACACTGTGGGACAGTGTTGCAACGTGATGTAAATGCAGCTATCAACATATTGCTCAAAGCTAAAAATACCGGAGGGCATCCGGGAATCAACGCTTGGGGAGATGTTTCCTCTACTTCTATTGGTCGCAAGACCTGTAGGGGCAAGAAACGTCGATGAGCCAAGAATCCCCCGGCTTTTTGTGGGAATGGAGCGGAGCGAAATTCCCACAGCCGTGGGGAGTGTCAAGTTTGCTTGTTGCTACCGTTCAAGAAGCCGTCCTATTCTACCTGTATCGGCTACGCGTCCAGGGGAGTCGGCTCCTAAGGAATGTGTACAAGTGTTAATTGGGCGCTTGGCGCACGTACTCGACCAACAGGGGCATTGTTCAAATTAACCGCAGCATAAGGTCTTGGATCTGCTCTTTGTAGAAATCCTTCTTAATAAGATGTATATTAATACTAATCAAGAATACATACGTGTATCTACTTAATATTAACATTTAAGTAACCGTGGAAGAACTTCTAGAAGCTGTAGGACAAATTCTCGAAGACAAGCCTTTTGGTTCCATTCAGCGGTTTGTGCTCCAACAATCGTGGCTGGGGAAAACTTACGGTGAAATGGCCCAAGGTTCAGGCTATGGGAGCGACTACATTAAAGAAGTTGGCTCTCAATTGTGGCAAGACCTTTCAGATGCACTAGGAGAGAGGGTAACCAAAAAAAACCTACACCTAGTCTTGAGAAGATTCCAGCAAGACTGGATGAGTCAGGACAATTCACAGCAAGAGCGCGAGTTGAGAGCAGGTTCTAGTGCAGAAAGGGGTTTTTTAGATTTAGTCCCAGTGAGTAAGCTGGACTTTCCCAGCGGTCCTGTGCCAGTGGGTTCTCCTTTCTACATCAACCGTCCTCCGCTTGAAGAACTTGTTTATGCGGAAATTATGCAACCAGGTTGCTTGCTGCGGATCAAAGCACCCAGGAAGACGGGGAAAAGTTCACTGGTCAACAGGATTATTGCTCATGCAAAGGTGCAGGGTTATCAAACTGTTTCTTTGGACTTTCAGGAAGCTGATGAAGCTGTTTTTACTTCACTGGATAAGTTTTTGCGTTGGTTCTGCATCAATGTTAGCAGGCAGTTGAACCTCGCCCCGAACCTCGATGATTACTGGGATATAGAGATGGGCAGCAAGGTGAGCTGCAAAATTTATTTTGAGGCGTATGTACTGGAGCAAATCGATAGTCCTATAGTTTTGGCTTTAAACGAACTCCATCGGGTTTTTGAACATCCTAATATTGCCCAAGACTTCTTGCCAATGCTGCGATTTTGGCACGAACAGGCAAAGCAGGATAGAACGTGGCAAAAAGTGCGGTTAGTGGTAGTTCACACTACAGAAATCTATATCCCGCTCAAGCTGAACCAGTCCCCTTTCAATGTTGGGCTAACAGTTCCACTGCCACCGTTTACTATAGCGCAAGTACAGAATTTGGCTATTCAGTATGGAATAGATTGGGCAGCTTCCTCCGAAGGGGCGCAACGCTTAGGATCCTTACAAAAAATGATTGGGGGGCATCCCTATCTGATAAATCTGGCGCTTTATCATTTGTATCAGGAAGAAATGACGCTCTTGGAGTTATTACAAACAGCTTCTACACCAAGTGGAATTTATAGTCAGCATTTACGAGAACTCTTAACCCTACTCCAAGCTGATCCACAATTGATGTCTGCAATGCAAGAAGTTGTGATGGCTGATGAAAGTGTGCAGCTTGATGCCAGCCCTCCAAGAGGCGCACCCCTCAGCGCAATCGCCGCATACAAACTAGAAAGCATGGGTTTGGTTGAACTAGATGGCAATCAAGCTCGCCCTAGCTGCGAGTTGTATCGCCTTTATTTTAGCCAGCAACTCTTAAGGGAAAATGAGGATCATGCTTCTGCAAATCTGTTGAAGGAACAACAACAATCCAATGACATCACTGAAGCTGATGCACTGAGTCAGTTCGTCAATCTACACTACTTCAGCCAATATCTCGAAACCCAGTGGCAGCAGTGGCTGACAAAAGCGACAATGCTATCTGTGATTGTGTGTGATATTGACTACTTTAAGTTTTACACGGATGCTCATGGGTATACAGCGGGAAATAGTAGTTTACAGCGAATTGCTAGTACTATCTACGAGTATTTAAAGTATAAATCGACTCTAGATGCTCACTATGAGGGGACAAAGTTTGCAGCGCTGTTGCCCGAAACGCCCGGCAATATTGCTGTAGAAATCGCAGAAAACATTCGAGAGGGGGTTGAGCAATTGGCGATCGCACGTGCCTCCTCTGTCTTATATTCAGAGCAGGAAGCACAAACACGCTTGGCGAACCCAGAAGCAACGCTTAGGGTAGGTGTAAGCCAGGGAACTAGCAACGCACTCCAAAGGGCGATCGCTCACGCACAATTTCAATTTGATGGATTTCCGGCTCCTGTCCTCACTGTTAGCTTAGGCATTGCAACTGCAATACCCAACCATGAAAACTCACCCGCAATGTTAATGGCTGCTGCTGAAGAAGCTCTCTTCCAGGCAAAAAGAAAGGGGCGTAATTGCGTAACTTTAAACTCAGTTTTATCTGAAGACAATTAACCAAAAGAACTTAGAACTCAGAACTCAGAACTCAGAATGGCTCTTGGGACGAAGCCGCGGATGAGTACAGGAGTTTAACAGTGAACAGTGAACAGTGAACAGTGAACAGTGAACAGTGACCAGTGAACAGTGACCAGTGAGAAGATTGACTTGGGACATCTTGATACTGCGGGTACTTGATAACTGATTTTTGATAACTGATAACTGATAACTGATAACTGATTTAAGTTGCCGATACAAACACCTTGATTTATAAAGAAAAGGAATTTATAATGAGAAGTTTACAGCAGTTTTCTACAGGGTGGGCATTGCCGCACAATATCTCAAATTATCATCATATAAGCTCAAAAGCCCTGAAATGTAAATTGAATGAAAAGTTATCGATACCAAGTTGGCGGCACGCTAACGACTGATGCTCCTTGTTATGTTGAGCGAAGGGCAGATGTAGAACTCTACGAAGCCTTGAAGCAGGGTGAGTTTTGCTATGTTCTCAGTTGTCGGCAAATGGGCAAATCCTCACTCATGGTGAAAACAAAGCATCGCCTGCAACAAGAAGGCTTTAAGTGCGCCACTATCGATATGACCAATATTGGCTGTGAAAATATTACTCCCGAACAGTGGTATAAGGGAGTCGTAGGTGACTTATGGATGGGTTTTAAACTGATAGGAAAGGTCAATTTAAAAACCTGGTGGCAAGAGCAGAATGATCTTTCTTTACTTCAGAAACTGAGCCGATTTATTTCGGAGATACTGCTAGCTCAGTTTCCTAATGAAAGATTGTTTATATTTATTGATGAAATTGATAGTATTTTGAGCCTTGATTTCTCAATTGATGACTTTTTTACCTTGATTCGCTTCTGCTACAATAAACGAGCGCTTTCTCCAGAATATAATCGTATTACATTTGCAATTTTTGGAGTTGCAACGCCAAGAGACTTAATTCAATATCGAAATCATTCGACGCCATTTAATATTGGGAAAGCAATCGAACTACAAGGTTTTACATTTCATGAAGCTAAAGTCCTAGCTCAGGGGCTGGAGAGCAACGGTAACAATCCCCAGAAAGTTTTAAAAGAAATCTTAGCTTGGACAGAAGGACAACCTTTTCTCACACAAAAGCTGTGTCGGTTGTTGGTGAGTTCGGCTCAAGAAGCTTTCGGTGACAATCTCAAAATGCTGCCTGGGACGGAAGCATTTTGGGTGCAAAGCGTGGTGAAGTCCCGCATAATCAACAACTGGGAATCACAAGATGAACCGGAGCATTTGCGGACAATTCGCGATCGCCTTCTTAGAAGCGAACAATCCGTCGGCAGATTGCTAGGAATTTATCAGCACATCCTCCAGGAAGTTGAAGTACCAGTCGATGACTCTCGAGAACAAGTTGAACTGTTACTGTCTGGGTTGGTTGTCAAAAAGCAGGGTTTTTTGAAGGTAAGAAACCGGATTTATCAAGAAGTTTTCCATCTGGAATGGGTTGAAAAACAATTAGCTTATCTGCGTCCCTACTCGCAAGCCTTGGATGCCTGGATCGCTTCAAACGAACAAGATCAATCCCGGTTATTGCGCGGACAAGCCTTGATTGATGCTCAAACTTGGGCAAATGGCAAAAGCTTGAGCAACCTAGATTATCGGTTTTTAGCGAAGAGTGAAGAATTGGATCGCGCAGAAGTTCAACAGGCATTAGAGGCGGAACGTGCTAAAGAAGTTGAAGCACGACTAGCAGAACAGCAAAAAAGGCTGGCTCAAGAGAGAAAAGCAGCTAAAATGGTAACACTCCTCCTGGTAGGCATGACTATCAAGCTTGTGATTTCTTTATGCTGGGGAGCGTCGCTTTTACGTAGGATTCATAGCCTCGAAGCAAAAACTAGATGCACTCAGACAAGCCATCTGGACAAAGCTATAACTGCAAAGACTGAGTGCAGCGTACCCTAACATTAAGATTCATCTTATTTCATTAAAAGACAACCGAGCTGTTGGTGCTTTGGGGTCTTTACTAGCAAAAGCGCAATATGCCTGTGGATTGAGTTTTCCATAATTCTTGAGGAAGTCAACGCAACTCGGGCGATCGCTAAAGGTGGCTATGTAAACTACAAATAAATGCGTATCTGCCATATTTGGATAATCTGGTATCCAGAACACACCTGTTTGAGGATAACCACCCGCTTGTAAAGTTTTCGTTTGCTTGATAGCAGGTTGTAAATTTGGGAAGGTAGAGTCTGCTATAAAATAGAAAGAATTAGGCAAAGTCGCACTGTTTGTATTTGATTGTTCATAACTTTGCACTCTTTGAGAACTGGTCGTTACAGGTAGGGAAGGAGATAATGTCAAAGGGGTTTGTGAACCTTGCGGTTTTGTAACTAACCCAGATGAAGCTTTTTTATTTTGTGCTGTAGGTTGGGGAAAGTTTGTTAACAAAAGACCAATAATTATGGATGTACCGAATACTGCACCTGTGATTAACATACCGCCAAGAAACATACCGTTTTGTCTTCTGTTTTGACGGGCAGATTTGAGAGTTACAGGAACAGTCTGAGGAGGTGGTTGAGTCAAGTTACCCACCCTAGATGGAAGCGATTTTGCAATACTCTGGAGAGCATAAAGCATTGCTTTTGCGCTGGGGTAGCGTTCCCTGGGATTAAACCGGATGGCTTTATCTAACACGAATGCTAAAGGAGGACTCACACCATCCCGCTGCCAAAGACTCTCGCCTGTGTAGGAATCTGTATTCATGTGTTGCGGCAATTGTCCCGTCAGCAAATAAATAGCTGTTAACCCAAGACTATACAAGTCACTGGCAAAAACTGGACGCCCTGCTGCTTGTTCGCTAGGCATAAACCCTGGTGTCCCAACGATAATTGAACTGTTAACACTTCCTTCAGTGTTCAGCACTGTCCCCATCGTTTCTCGCACCGCACCAAAATCAATCAAAACTGGTTTGCTATCAGATGAGCGCAGCATTATATTGTCAGGTTTAATATCGCGGTGGATAATGCCTTTGCTATGGACATATTCCAGCACCTCTAACAGACTGATGAGAATCGAGACGACTTCGCTTTCGCTCAAACATCCCCTTTGTTGGACTTTTTGAAGTAGGGTTTGTCCGTCGATCCATTCCTGTACCAAGTAGAATTGCTCAACCGTTTGAAAGTAAGCGTACAGACTGGGAATTTGATTGCTCGCTCCTCCCAGTTGTTCTAAAATGGCAGCTTCCCGTTGAAATCGCTTTTGTACCAGTTGGGAAACCTGAAAATCATTATTATTAACAGGCTTAAGTTGTTTAATCACACAACGGCGTCCCGAAGGCATTTGGGTATCTTCTGCTAAGAATGTGTCGCAAAATCCACCAGATCCAAGTACGCTGATAATGCGATAACGCTCGCTCAATAATACTGGTATCTTTATGTCTTCCTGACTCATAATTTTTTATCTGTAAGCACTCTGGATAACTAACAAGCTACAATGGCGATTTCCATCACCTAAGTGGCAAATAGATTTTTGTATACTTTTTTACTTATTTTATTAATAATTTGTGTTAATATAATAAATTTGTTTCAATTGAAGTTATGTATAGGAGAATATCACAGATTGGTATTTTGATAAATGATTAAAGTATAGATAATACAGTAAAGATTTTTATGAGAAATCACTTATTTTTCATACTTTTTCACGACTCAAGTAGGAAAAGTAGGAAAAGTAGGAAAAGTCCGAAAAATTTCTATAGAGTTACTATCAAAATTATTTTGTTATAGAGTAATCTCACCCAATGGTCGTACGTTAATATGCGTAAGTAACAATTATTTCAATAATATGATGCCAAGGGTAATGGATTTAGTGCCATTGGATGAGTAAAAAATCACTATAAAATCACAAAAAAGTTAAATTTTATAAAATTATTTTGCTTGAGGTTAACCTGATGCTTCAGGGAGATTTAGTTCTTAGTAGCACATACGATTCGCGCCTTGTAGGGCTTTCGATTGTGATTGCAGTCCTTGCCTCATACACCGCGCTTGATTTAGCTGGGCGGGTAACGGCAGCCAAGGCATCCGCGAGAATTGCTTGGTTAATTGGTGGCGGAATCGTCATGGGCATTGGTATTTGGTCAATGCACTTTGTTGCCATGCTTGCCTTCAGTCTGCCGATGCCGATGTCCTACGATATGTGGACTGTGTTGGTTTCAATGCTGCCTGCCATTATCGCTTCTGGAGGTGCGCTTTATCTCGCCAGTGAAGAAGTCTTAAGCATCTGGCAATTGCTGATTGGCGGTGTCGTCATGGGTATTGGGATCGCGCTCATGCACTACATTGGAATGTACGCGATGCGGATGGAAGCAACTACCGGATATGATCCGTTGCTGTTTGTGCTTTCTGTGGCGATCGCCATTGGTGCATCAATTGTCGCATTATGGATGGCGTTCCAACTCCGCAGACAGACGAGCGCCACTGGCGGGAGGACAAAAATTGGCAGTGCACTTGTCATGGGGGCAGCAATTGCTGGGATGCACTACACAGGTATGGCAGCAGCTCGCTTCAAGGCAACCAACCCACGAGCAATCATTACGCCCCAGGCGATGACAAACTCCCTCACCTGGCTGGCTGTTGGCATAGGCGTGGCTACCGTTGTCATCTTGGGTTTCGCGTTGATGACTTCGTTTGTCGATCAGCGTTTGGCTGCGTCTGCAAAGCTTTTGGAACAGCAAGAAGTCGAAACTCAACGTTCACAGTTGTTTACAGAAATTACCCTACGCATTCGGCGATCGCTTAAATTAGAAGATGTCCTCAACAGTAGCGTCAAGGAAGTTCGTCAAGCATTAACAACAGACCGTGTCATTATCTATCGCTTCAATCCTGATGGTGGTGGCAACATCATCGCCGAGTCAGTGGCAGATGGTTGGGTGAAAACCTTAGGGCAAAAGGTCAATGACCCTTTTCGGGAAGATGACATAGAAATGTATAAAAATGGTAGAGTCCGAGCTACCAACAATGTTTTCACAGCAGGCTTTACAGATTCCCATAAGAAGATTTTAAAAGATTTTCAAATCAAGGCAAATTTAGTTGCACCGATTTTAAATCATAGTCAGCTCGTAGGGTTATTATGTGCCCATGAGTGTTCTAGACCTCGGAATTGGCAAAAATCTGAAATTGATTTGTTTAGACAACTCGCAATTCAAGTTGGAATTGCCTTAGAACAAGCCAATCTTCTTGATGAACTTCAACAGGCGCAAAGAGTGTTGCGGCTTCGCGATCGCGCCATTGCAGCAGCGAGTAACGCCATTTTCATTACTGACGCGCATCAAAAAGACAATCCGATCATCTTTTGCAATCCTGCTTTTGAAACAATCACAGGCTATTCATTAGAAGAAGCGCTTGGGCGCAACTACCGATTTTTACTAGGAGGCGACACAGGGCAAACGACTGTTGAACAAATACGCGACACAGTGAGCGATTCGAGTGAATGCCAAATTGTGAAGAATTACCACAAGGACGGTACCCCGTTTTGGAGTGAATTAACGGTTTCTCCAGTGCGAGACGCATTTGGACGAGTCACAAATTTTATTGGAGTGGTATCTGACATTACCTTACGCAAGCAGGCAGAAGAAGTTTTAAGGCATAGTAAAGAAGCTCTCCAAAGTCAGCTTTTAGAACTTATTAGTGACGTTAAAGAAGCAACCAATGGCGATTTAACTGTTCGAGCTAAAATTTCAGTCGGTGAAATTGGCATAGTTGCTGATTTTTTAAATACCATTATCAACAGCTTGCGGCAGATTGTCACTCAAGTCAAAACAGCGGCACACCAAGTGAATGTTTCTGTTGGGGAAAACTCTGGTGCCATCCAGCAATTGGCGGATAAAGCGCTCACACAACTCAGCGATATTACTCGCACCCTTAAGGAAATCGATAGTATGACTGTCTCGATTCAAGCAGTCGCTGAGAACGCCTACCAATCAGCTCAAATCATTCACACGACCTCTAACAAAGTAGAGACAGCTGGAAAAGCAATGGATTTGACTGTCAACAGTATCTTGAGTATACAACAAATCGTTGCTGAAACAGCCAACAGGGTGAAGTATGTGGGCGAAACTTCGCAAAAAATCTCCTCCCTTGTGTCCTTGATGAACCAAATCGATATGCAAACCAACTTGCTAGCCATCAATGTTGGTGCTGAGGCTGCGTGGATGGGTGATGCAGGTCGAAACTTTGTCGCAGTGGCGGAAGAAATTGCTCAATTGGTTGCCCAGTCTAACGAAGTGACCAAAGAAATTCAACACATCTTCGAGAACATCCAATTGGAAACAAGCGAAGTGGTTAAAGCCATAGAACAAGGAACAACCGAGATGGTGGAAGGAGCAAATGTTGTCGAAGATGCCAAGCTTAACCTCATGCAGATTTTAGAAGTATCTCGTCAGATTGACTATTTAGTGCAGTCGATTTTTACAGCAACAATATCTCAAACGCAAACATCTCAAACCGTTGTGTCGTTGCTCAAAAAAGTTGCCCAAGCTTCGGAACGCACTGCTGATTCGTCTGGCATAGTGTCTCGCTCTCTACAACAAACACTAGAAGTGGCACAGCAGTTACAAGACTCTGTCGGGGTATTTAAAACAGAAGCACACAGCGAATAATAGTATGAGTAAGTTAATATAATCCTGATGGCTTACAGCGCTTTTCAAATAAATAAACCACGCTTTAGGGGCACGGCAATGCCGTGCCCCTACAAAAATATGTGGTTCAATTAACTGAAAATAGCTGTAAAATATCAGTCTCTAAAGGTTCACGCGTAGGGTATTTGATGCTCAAATAAGCAAACCAATAACTGATATTATCAATAGATAAGTTTTTCAGCCCGCTTTTTGAAAGACCGAATTTGGCATCAGTTTTATGATTGAACTTTAGGATATAACCAGTAACTTTCCCAGTGGAATCGTGATGAGTGTTTCTGTAGAGAAAAAGATTTGTTTTCTTTGAATTCAAAAAATATGATGATTAAGAGAAAATTTCAAAATAGAGTCTCTTGGCAAAAGCGCCTACAGTATAACTTCGACAATTTTATGTCGAAGGGAGGATTTTCTGTCTTTCTGGCATTATTGTCATTGTTTTTTGGTGCTTTTGTTATCATGACAATTGCCCGTTACATCTCTGAATTGTTGTTTCCCAATGAAAATTTGGAAAATTCCCCGGATTTGTACTGGGACGTATTCGTGCAGTTGATCGGGTTAAGAGACACAGGAGACAATGCCAATTTTGCGACTAAATTTGTTGGTGTTATCACAATTTTTGTTGGCTTAGTGTTGTTCTCCAGCCTGGTAGCCTTTATTACCCAGCAATTTGAATCAAGACTCCAGTTACTGCGTAAGGGGAAAAGCCCTGTAGTAGAAGAGAACCATACCTTAATTTTAGGATTCACCGACAGAATTATAGATATTCTTAGAGAGTTAGTATTCGCTAATGAATCCGTTGCAGACGCAGTCGTTGTTATCTTATCTCAACAAGATAAAGAGGAGATGGATGATTTCCTCCGCAATAATTTAGCTGAACTCAAAACGACACGAGTGGTGACTCGCAATGGCTTAACGACTAATTTAAATGACCTAAATAAAGTTGGAGTCAAAGTTGCCAAATCGGTGATTATTTTGAATGATGCCAAAGCTTCAGATCCTGAAGAAAGCAAGACTTTAGCTGATGCACGAGTTGTCAAAGCCATCCTAGCAGTAGTGGCAGCTAATGAGGAAGACTCCTTGCCGCCTATTGTTGTAGAATTACACTCCCAACAATATCGCCGACTTGCTGAAAATATTGCTCCAGGAGCAGTCACCACTCTAAATGAAGCTGATATTTTGGCTAGAATTTTAGTTCAAACCTCGCGGAGTGTAGGACTAGCCTCAGTTTATTTAAACTTGGTAGGTTTTGAAGGTAACGAATTTTATTTCTATCGCCCAGAAAAAGGCTGGCAAAGCTTAAGTTTTGGTGAATTGCCATTTCATTTCTCAAATGGTACTCCCATAGGCGTGCGTCATGTAGATCTGCGCCTGACAATAAAACCCAGTCAAAATTACCAGCTCGCTGAAAATGATGAAGTTGTCATTCTGGCAGAAGATGACTCTACGATTGAGTTTCATCCACAACCTGTAGTGCAGCCTAAAAATTTTGGCTATGGAGGCGATCGCAAAACCCTAGAGCGAAAACCTGAGAAGCATCTTATTATTGGCTGGAACAACAAAACTCCAATTATCCTCAAAGAATATGCTAAATACATAGTTGAAGGTTCACAAGTCAACTTGGTGGTAGAGGATTTAACACCAGAGGTGCAAGCTGAATTTGATAAGATTGCCCAAGATTACTTACACATAAAGATGGCTGTCCTACAAGCTAATTTGGATTCAGTTGAGCAGCTTCTTCACTTCAAACCTTATAACTATGACAGCATCTCAATTCTGGCAGGTAGCGGAGCAAATGCTGAAGAAATAGATGCTAAAACCCTCACCATTTTGTTAGAACTGCGGCAAATATTCCGGGAGTATACCACCGAAACCGGAAACAAAGTTACGACAGAATTGATTGCAGAAATAATTGACTCAGAAGACACCGACTTGGTCATCAAAGCAGGTGTTAAAGACTTTCTCCTTACCAACCAACTTGTCTCTAAAATTTTAGCTCAGGTTTCCCAAGAACCTGACGTCATGTCCATCTATCGCGATTTGTTCTCAGTGGAGGGAAGCGAACTGTATATCAAGCCCATATCGCTTTACTTTCCAACCGAACAGCTTGGCAAGTTGACTTTCGCTGACTGTGTAAAAGCTGCACAAAAGCGTGACGAGTTGTGCATTGGCATAAAAGTTAACGCACTAGCTCAGGATAAGGAAAAGAATTTCGGTATTGACTTAGTACCGAATCTGGATAAGCAGTTAAATCTCAGTTTCAATGATGCACTGATTACTTTAGCTGAAGATGAAACATGACCATGGACAAAAAAAAGAAACCGCGAACCACGCGATGCTTGAACTGTTTAGCAGGCGCTCTGTATCTTTTTTGCTTGGTATCTATCTCCCCTGCCCAGGCTGGATCGCTGACGGACACCTCTGGGCTGCAACGGAAGTTGGAAGCTGTTGCAAAGGGATCTGATGGTCGGGTTGGGATCTGTGCAGAGGAGATCAAATCGGGTGCCATTGCCTGCGTCAACGGTGACCAACGTTTCTCGCTCCAGAGTGTCATGAAGTTGGTCGTTGGTGCTGCTGCAATGGATGCAATTGATCGTGGTCAGATGCGTCTTGAGGATGTTATAACTGTCCGCAAGAACGACTTAAGCCTTTATGTCCAGCCGATTGCCGATCTCGTTGCACAACGTGGAGAAGTAAGGACAACTGTCGCCGATCTGATTTCTCGTGCAATTATTGAGAGCGATAGTGCTGCGACAGATCTTCTTTTTGCACAGGTTGGCGGTGCGGAAGGTATACAGACGTTTTTGAAAACGAAGAAGATTTCAGGTCTGCGCGTGGATAGGGACGAGAAACACCTCCAAACTGAGATTGTCGGTTTGATTTGGCGACCTGAGTACGTTGATGCAGATGTGCTTGACAAAGCGATAAAAGCTGTGCCGTCCAGTCGCCGTGACGCCTCTTTTGCCGCCTACTTGAAAGACGAGCGTGATACGGCGACGCCACGAGGGATGGTGACTTTCCTGAGTGCTCTTGCCAGGGGGAAGGGAACTGTAACTTAATTTCTAGTCACATCTGTTCATTGCTTATCATTTTGACAAGATTCTTCTAAAATCAATTGGTCAACAAAATCTCTTAGCCGTTCTTGCCAGTTGGGAACGGCTTTAAGTTTTTCCCTTACCCCTGGTAAAACCTTGAACTGTACTGGGACTTTATCATATGCAACTTGATTATCTGATCTAAACAAAGTTCTTGACATTGTTAATTCGCTATTAAACTGGTATACTAGATATCATATCAAGATTAAGAAGTTCAAAAGATAATTGAATGTTGTTAGGTTTCAAAACAGAATTGAAACTGAATAATCAGCACCGCATAGCATTAATGAAGCATTGTGGCGTAGCGCGTCATGCTTGGAATTGGGGTCTTGGACTGACAAAACAGATATTAGACCATAACAAAGTTAATCCTGATTCTAAGATTAAATTTCCTAGTGCTATTGACTTGCACAAATGGCTGGTTGCATTAGTGAAATCTGAAAACGAGTGGTATTATGAATGTTCAAAATCCACTCCACAGCAAGCATTAATGGCTTTACGGGAAGCTTGGAAACGTTGTTTCAACAAGACTGCTGGCGTTCCAAAGTTCAAGAAAAAAGGTAAACGTGACTCTTTCACACTTGAAGGTACTGTTAAAATTCTAGGCAATAACAAGATTCAAGTACCTGTAATAGGTGTTCTCAAAACTTATGAACGATTACCACAAGTATTAACTAAGTCTTGTACAATATCTCGTCAAGCCGATAGATGGTTTATAAGTTTCCGTTTTGAAGTAAACCAACAGGACTGTTTATCAGACACTGTTGTAGGCGTTGACCTTGGTGTTAAAGCACTAGCCACTCTCTCTACTGGTGAGGTGGTTTTAGGTGCAAAGTCTTACAAAAAACATGAAGCGAAATTGTCCAGAATGCAATGGTTGAATCGCCATAAAATCATCGGTTCAAATAACTGGAAGAAAGCACAATTGCAAATAGCTAGGCTTCACATGAAGATAGCCAATATCCGTAAGGATACGTTGCACAAGCTCACTACACTACTAGCCAAGAACCACGGCACAGTAGTTATTGAAGACCTGAATGTATCCGGTATGATGGCTAATCACAAATTGGCTAAGGCTATCGCTGACATGGGCTTTTTTGAATTCCGTCGCCAGTTAACCTACAAGTGTGAACTATATGGTTCTAAGCTGTTAGTCGTTGATAGGTGGTTTCCATCTAGCAAGATTTGCTCAAGCTGTGGGACAAAAAAAGAAACACTCGCATTGAATGAGAGAGTGTTTGAATGTGGTCATTGTGGTTTTGTCATTGACCGCGATTTGAACGCAGCAGTCAATTTGAAGAAAATCGCCAGTTAGGCGAGGTTAGCCTGTGGACTGGTTGAAGCCGACTTCTCCAGGATGAAGCAGGAAGTAAGCGAAACTTAGATTTTGTACATAGCTTTGATAAGCTTTGACTAATTCTGAGTAGGATTTATGTAACGGAAACTCCTTTCAGCCAAATCGACCGCGCATCTCTTAAAAGTGATGCAGCGAACCGTAACCTTTCCAGATCGCTTGAAAGCAGGAGTACCGGAAGGCTGGACACTTGGTCATAAAACAGGAACGAGCCTTACCTGGAGGGGCGTTACTGCGGTGACCAATGATGTCGGAATACTCACCGCACCGGATGGTGGTAGAATCTCAGTTGCTGTTTTTGTGGCAGAGTCACGGCGATCCTCAAAGGAGCGTGCAAAAGTCATCGCAGCGACAGCTAAAACGATTACGAGTTCTTATCGCTAGAACCCAATATGGTTCAGATAAGACCAAAACCATTGTCAACAAGAGCCAGAGGCTCTAATATCTCGTTACCAGGTTGAACCTGGTAACGAGGGTTTGGAGGCTTCGCCTCCTGTTGCAACTCTTGCAAGATCTCAGTTGACCTAAATTCTAAATGCAATTGAATGCGGTGATATCGAATCTAAGCACGTTCAGCGCCAGGTCGCCCGTTTTGGGTTACAAACGAAGCTAAGGTACTAATGGTTGCACTCTGTTCGCGGATGGTGGAAACAACGCGGTAGTCACTTTGCCAAGTCTCGTGTGTAAGATGACAACGCACGTAGCCGCGATTTTTGCCGTCGAAGAATTTAGTATGAGGATTGTTGCTGAGGGCTGCTACAGTCGGGGGAATGAAGACCTCAGGGAAGTCGGAGGAAATTGAGGTACCCACGAATTCAGTGGCGACAGTGGGCGAGTTTGGGTTGTTGAAGTCAGTTTTTAGGTCGTGTACCCAGCTCGAATGAATGTCACCAGTAATCACAACTGGGTTATTGGGTTGACGCTGTTGGAGAAATTGTAATAGGCGATCGCGTGCAGCGACATAACCATCCCACTGATCCAAGTTGAAGACTTCTTGGTTTGGGAGGGCATTAAAATCATATTGTCCCAGCATGACTTGCTGAGCAATCACATTCCAGCGAGCTTGCGAATCACTTAAACCTTGGAACAGCCACTGTTCTTGCTCTGTGCCTGTCATAGTTGCATTGACGTCAAACGCTTCAGAACAACGGGGTTTTAAGCCGTCATCGCAAGGCTGATCGCTGCGGTACTGGCGGGTATCTAGGACATTAAACTCAGCAATGTCCCCAAAGGCGAAACGCCGGTAAAGCTGCAAATAAGGACCTTGAGGCAGCGATGACAAGCGTAGGGGCATATGTTCGTAGTAAGCTTTGTAAGCGTTTGCCCTACGAGTCACAAACGCCTCTGAACTTTGATTTTCTTCAGGAATGAAGCTAGCATAATTGTTTTCGACTTCGTGGTCGTCCCAAGTGACGATCCAGGGAAAAGCCGCATGAGCCGCTTGTAGGTTAGAGTCAGTTTTGTAAAGGGCGTGGCGGTTCCGGTAATCGGTAAGGGTGACAATTTCCGGGCTATTATGTTGACGTGGACCTCCGGGTTGCGGTCCATACTCATAAATATAGTCACCCAAATGAACGACTAAATCTAGCTCCTCTTGAGCCAAGTGCTGGTAAGCTGTGTAATAACCGTTCTGCCAGTCCTGGCAATTGACGAACCCAAAGCGAAATTTATCAACACGAGCATCACGCGCTGGAGCTGTACGGGTGCGTCCGACGGGACTAATTTCATGACCCACCTTGAACTGATACCAATACCAACGCTCAGGCTGCAACCCACCTACTTCTACATGGACAGAGTGGGCAAATTCAGGAGTGGCGATCGCCCTACCCCGTCGCACAACTTTTCTCATGTTTTCATCCAGAGCAACTTGCCACTGCACAGGCACATTAACATCCGGCATACCACCGCCATTTAACGGTTCTGGAGCCAATCGCGTCCACAGCACCACACTATCTGGTAAGGGATCACCAGAAGCAATGCCGAGACTGAAAGGATAAGCAGAAAAACTTGGCTGTGCAACAACTCTCTGAGTCCAAAGACTGGCGAGCGTGCTTGCAGTCATAGCCCCTGCACCAATGAGAAAGCGTCGCCGCGGGGCTTTGCTCGATAGTAAGCGCTCGAAATGAAAACGCTCCATACGCATCCTTTTTGTAAATTCTTAAATTTGTTAATTCTTAAAATAGAGAAGAAACTGAAAGCTGAATAATAGTTAACTAATTGCCAACATGATGACATACCAAATCCGATTTCCATACTCCCGTTTCTAAGTCTGCAGTCTTTTTTTGATAAGTCGCAACACTTATAGCCCTAAAGCTACATAGAGATTATGGATACGGATTTGGTATGAAACCCAGCTCAATCTAGCAACCTTAACTTATCAACTGGGTATTAACTAACCATTAAGAGCTTGTTAATGTTGAGATAAAGACTTACTAACAATAAGGATGGATGGTAGCCTTGTAGATACAGTGATATCAAGTCCAGTAATACAATCTTAATAACTACGTAGTGAGGACTTTAGTCCTCTTTGCCTGATATACCAAGGACTCTAGTCGTGATTACAAACAAATTTTATTATCGAGAATTTACTCCAGATAAGAGTCAAAAGTAAGGTGCGTTGGGCGCTTTGATTATGTTTTTTATGACAACGTATATCGAAAGGCTGCGCCTAACACACCCTACAGTAATTTTATTTTTACTTTTCGTTACATACTTGTAAATTTTTCCGTCCACTTACTTAGCTGTTGATTCATTTCCCCGACTTGCAGATCAACAACTCTATCAATCTGCTTGGAAAATTCTTCGCATAAGTCTAAAAGTACATTTTCTAAATATTCAGTTTTCACATATTCGGTCATTAAGTGCTGTAAAAAATCCAGTCTCTCTTGAATCTCATGTAGATTCTGGTTGCTATTAGTTCTTTCATCTAGCACATTCACTTGCTGTTGTACTTTTTCCAACTGCTGCTTTATGTGAATTGTATTCTGATTGTACTTGTCTAATAGCACATGGATTTTATTTATTTCAGGATTATATTTATCTACATTTTTTCTCAGTTCAATGTTCTCATTTCGTAAGTTAATAACACTAGTATCTAGGTTTTCTACATGCTTTTGTCTGGTACTTATCTGATGTTCCAGAACCTGCTGCTGTTGCTGTAAGTGTTCTATTTTTGATGTTAATTCTCTGACGATTTGGAATTTCAGTTTTTCAACTTCTTGCTTTAATCCCTCAACTTGAGCCGAGGAAAGTTCAACAACACTAGATTGAAAAAGGCGTTGATGATCAAGCTGTTGCAAGGCGGACTTTATGTCAGTTTGAAGTTGAGTTAACTCGTCAGAAATGGTAGTAATATTGAGAGATTCTAGTAAAGCTAAACGCTCATCAACACCAGCAACAAATTTCTTTAGCTCATTAGAATCAACTGATTCTGGAGCAAGAGGTAGGTTATTAAAATGCTCTTGAAGCCGATTGACTATCTGAGCTATACGTTGAATTGCTGCTGGTTCTGAACGGGCTATGAAATTCTGAGCTAAAGCGTTTAACTGATTATCGAGTTTTGTAATCGATGTTTGTATTTCACCTACATCAACTGGCTCTGGAGGAGCAGGTAGATTCTCAAAACGTAGTTTTAAAGTATC
The DNA here is from genome assembly GCF_963872035.1 of Scytonema sp. HK-05. NCBI lineage: Bacteria > Bacillati > Cyanobacteriota > Cyanophyceae > Nostocales > Scytonemataceae > Scytonema > Scytonema sp. HK-05. The sequence continues at coordinate 15,948 of NZ_CAWMYC010000108.1, read as the reverse complement.
TAATTCTCCTGCAATCTTTGCAATTGCTGCTTCCGTCACTGTTTTATCTGATTGCAGCTGCTTGATTGCTGAAACCAAACGATTAATATTATCTTTATACGTTGTTGAATTTTTTCTTTCTATTTCAGTTAAACGCTCTTCCAAATAATTAGGGTCAAAAGAAGGAGTTTTTGAGTATTGTTCGATAATATGATTAATTTGGCTTTGAAGTTTAGCACTATCGCTATTGACTTGGTTGAGGTCGAAAGCTTGCAATTGTGCTTGCAAAGCTTTGACTTGCGCTTCTGTCTCATTCTTGATTTCATTAAGCGCTTCCTTCAACTCTTCAATTGCTTGTACCTCTGGTTTGGCATTAACCTGTCTTGTCAAGCTATCTAATTGACTACTAAGGTTGGTAATTGTGCGCTCTATCTCACTTGTATTAACTTCTGTGTAAGTAGGAAGATTGTCCAAACGTACGGATAGGGTGTTGAAAAGATTATTTAGTTCAGTAATCTCTGTTTTGAACTGCTTAACCTCTTGTGTTTCCGGTCGAGTATTGAACTGTTCGGTAAGCGTGCGAGTTGTTTGCTGTACCTGAAGTAAAGATTTGAATACAGGATCAAGATCTACACTCTGGGTTGGCAAAGTCTGAACTTGCTGATCCAAGGAATTGATAGCTTGATGCATTTCAGATACTGTAGTTTTGTTGTACTGCCGTATCTGTTGCTGAAATTTTGACCTATTTATTAAATTGAGCGACAGTGCAACAGTTAAAGGAACAGATACATACATCAGTTGTTGAGAGACTACTGAGACTATTGAGCCAACAATACAACTGACAACCGAGCAACCTTCTACAACTTGTAACCAGTTGTATTGCTTGACAGAGTTCATTTCCAGACCTCGGTAGCGAGCTTACTTTTATAACATTACCAAGAAAATAACCAGGTCTGGAAGTTAACTCATAAAGTTATTAAAGTTACAGTAAAAATCCGATGAAGAAATTGCGATTGCTCTTTTTGTATGGGTAACGCATAGCTGGAGAAGCATTAGCTCAAGTCTTTTCGTTAAAAATCGTATAGGTGAATGTACTTGGGAACGGAAGGCGATCGCTCTATAGGACGCCACACTTTGCACCATCGCCTTTGAAACATAATCGTAGGAATTTGAAACTGATTTTCTTGAATAAGCTACGATAAATCCAAGCACATTCCCAAAGCCACTAATGTCTGAATCAGTTCAGTACGTTACCAACCAACAAGGAGAGCGAGTTGGTGTACTCGTGACATTCTCCCAGCACTGATTCGGAGTACCGAATGAGCGTGTGGGCTTCTCCAAGTCGCCCCGGAGAAATTTCCTGCTTCATTGGTCGCATCTAGGCTTGCAATACGAGCGAATGCTTGCCCCCGATAACGATGCCTCCACAGGCAGTTTAGAGACTCAGTCAGGCCCCACGGAGTCTTTGTACAAAAAGCAAAAAGCTTTGTACAACCAAACCAAACTGGTTTTACGCATTGATGGTTTCATGCATGAAGCAATCTTTCTCAATGCAACGCCCTACCAATTGTCATGGTTCTGTACCGTTCCCAACGTATGCCCTTCGGGCACGCACTCGCGTTCGCACTGTACACCTTGCAAGCAAGTTCGTTTGTGTCGAGTGGTCAGTGGGAGCGCTGATAAGACTATGATAGCATATGTTTAGACGTCGTATAGACATATTTATCATGAAAGCTAAAGGATTACATATTAGGATTAGCGAACGTAGATTGAATAAAATACGGATGTATGCCGCAAATAAGGAAAAGACGATTACTCAAATTATTGAAGACTATATTGACCGACTACCGACCACAGAGATTGACAATTCCTCAACCACCCCACTTCTTAAATAACCTGTGGTTATTGTCAGTCGGGGATGTTTTCGTCACTGTCCGGCGCAAGACCGGCCACGCTCACGGAGTACCGTTATAGTGGGGGACTTACGCCGAATTAGTTAAATTTGGAAACATACCATCAGTTGACTAACACATCAACATCTGATGCTGAAATTTTAACTGGCTTGAGCCAGAATGAACTGCAAGCCTTGGCAGAAAGTCTGTTGTCTCCAAAAGCTCAAGTTCAATTGGAGGATTTGCTAGGTAGAAATGCGGAACACCAACTCTCGGCTGATGAAATTGCCACTTTAGACCGTTTATTGGAACAGGTTGACCAACTAAATATTCTTAAGACTAGAGCAAGGTACACCTTGAATAAGTTTCATCTGAGGTTTAAATTATGAACATCTCACTTAAACCCGAACATGAGCAATTTATCCAAGCACAAATTGCTAGTGGTAAATTTGCCAATGCAGATGAGGTTATTGATTTAGCATTTAAACTTTTAGAAAAATTGGATAATGAGTATATCCAATGGCTTGAACAAACCCGTCAAAAAGTGGAAGTGGGACTGGCTCAAATTGAGCGAGGTGAAGTGATTGATGGTGAAGTTGTGATAGACAGACTAAGAGAAAAATTGCGGAAAGCGCGTGAAGCTCAAGAATGAGCCGATATGTCATCTCTCTACAAGCAAGTCGAGATTTAGAAGAAATTATTGATTATTTTGCCAGTCGCAACGTTGAAGCAGGAGAGAGATTTGTCAGCGAGTTTAATAAAAAGTGCGAAAACTTAGCTAAGTTTCCCAGTATGGGACGTAGCTATGCAGAGATTGTACCTTTATTACGTGGCGTTCCTTTAAATAGTTACATTATCCTTTACCAAGTTTTAGAAGATGGTATTGTGATTGTGCGGGTGGTTAGTGGTTATCGCAATTTAGAATCTTTATTTTCAGATTTAGATGATTAGTGCAATCTCTATAAGTCTTGTGGACAAGTATTAGAATCTCCTGGATGAGTATCAAAGACTTGTGAACGAGTATCAAACACTCAAGCGCGAGTATCAAAACCTCATCCACAAGTATCAAACACTCAAGCGCGAGTATTAAAATATCGTGAATGAATATCAAAGACTCATTAACGACTATCAAAGATTCGTGGACGAGTATCAAACACTCATCAGCGAGTATCAAACACTCGTTAGCCAGAGAAAAGAAACCATTGGGATAAGCAGAAAGTACACCAGTGTACACTAGGTGCATGAAGTAGCAGAAAAATTTATCCGCGCCAACGGATATCTCCCCTCGGTGCCAGGTATTGAAATTTACCAAATCTTGATTCTACCGTGCAAGCATGAGCTGCAATAAATATTCATAAAATTCTGGAACGCTTAAATGTTACAGTTTACAAGTCTTGATGCGAGAGAAGAGACACTCCCCACCGCAAACACCCCCCTGGGAGGTGTCCCGCAGGAGCAGTTGTATCAAAAGTGACTTCACTATAAGAGACCCACTTTTCTTTCACTCTCCATCCCACGTCTTTCACTCTCCATCCCACGCGAGCGCCAAATTTATTCCAGGCTTCTTCGTAGTATTCGCCGTCCGTCTTACCACCAACACTTAGATAAATTTTCTTTTGAACGCTGAAGCCAAAGCGCCCATTGCTGTATTTTAGCCACAGTTGGTCAACCGTACGCAGATCAGCACAGGGAAAGTTTAACAGTTCTTCATCTCTAATGTAGTCATTTTCCTTGCGACCTACAGCTTGAAGCATCACCAGGTAAGTTTCATAGTCAGCTTCTTTCCACTTTTGTGCTGCCAGTAAGTCTCGCAGTTTTGTGTAGTTTACGCCTTTTTCCAAACTAAGGTCATCTTCGATGGTATGCGATTGACAAGTCTCGATGCGAGAGAAGAGAAACCAACATCCATCCTTTCCCCCAAACCAAAATCCTCCACCAAGGGGGGTGAAAGGGAAGTAACCCTTATAAGGTGCTGAGGTATGAAAACTTACATTATCATTATCTGAAATCCAGTTTCCCTGCACTCTCCATCCCACGCGATCGCCAAATTTTTCCCAGGCTTCTTGATGGTATTTGCCGTCAGGCTTGCCACCAACACTAAGGTAGATTTCCTTCTGAACGCTGAAGCCAAAGCGCCCATTGCTGTATTTTACCCACAATTGGTCAATTGTACGGAGGTCAATACAGGGAAAGGTTAAGAGTTCTTCCCTCTTAATCCAATCATTTTCCTTGCGTCCAACAGCCTGTAGCATCACCAAATAAGTTTCATAGTCAGCTTCTTTCCACTTTTGTGCTGCCAGCAAGTCTCGCAGTTTAGTGTAGTCTACCCCTTTTTCCGAACTGAGGTCATCTTCATTAGTTGTAGGGGGTGAGGGTTCAACAGGCTTAGTATCTTTTGCTACCTTTACCTGTGAACCCGCCGCCTTATCCGGCTCCCCTCCCTGCTTGCGGGGAGGGGCAGGGGGTGGGGTTAAACGCTCCTCTATTGGCGCGATGTCTTCATCTCTAAGTTGCAAAAGTTGCTGCAAGCGCTTCAAATCCTCTCGCGTGCGATCGCTGAGAGTACCTTCATCCTCTATCGCCTCAGTCAGTGCTTCTTCATATTCTTGTAGATTTTGCTGGCGCTGGCGGTAAGGCTCCAGGACTTCGTTCTCAATTTTTCTTGCCGAATCTGGCGACAAACTCAGTTCACTCTGCCGTCGGTTGAGAATCCGGCGTCCTACACGCGAAAGTTGACCATCTCGGATGCACCGTTCTACTTCCTTACGATACTCCAATATTGGATCGCCTATCGGAGCTTTTGCCAGCTGAATTTTGTAGCCCTCTCTAACAGCAAAAATTCCTGGCTTCATTGCGGGTGCTGCTTCCTGCACTTTTCTACAGACGTACTCATGCAGTTCATTTACGGAAACCACACCGTCATTGTCAGTATCCGCAGCGCCTTTCTCAATTCCTTCTACAAGATAGCGGGTATAAACTGATAAATCTGAACCCTGTTGTTCAAAAGAATACTGAGTGGCAGTCGAAGAAGTGAGAACTGCGCGTCCTTCTACGGACTGTGGTTTTTTAGTCTCTACCAGTTGGTTCTTGATATCCAAACTGCCATCATCTTTCGCCCTCATGCCTTCAGCAAATGCACCGCTAAAGCAGCAGTCAAGAATAATTACCTGTCGCCGCGAACGGCTATTTTCCATGACATCGTGTATCAAGCTAGCAGCAACAGCGGTCGTTCTGACCAATTCTCCCTTAGCATTTTTGCGGGTTTGGCGAGTTGCCAGGTAAAGCCTGCCGCTATCATCTTTAATCCCATGACCGGAAAAATACAGTAGCACCAGGTCATCTTTTTGGCGATTGAAGAATAGCGTTTCAATCGCTTCTTCCATTGTCTGCCGTTGGGGATTTTTCAGCACTGTGATATCGCCTGGTGCAAACCCGCCCATATCTTGATGCTGCAAAACTCGCTGCATAGCATCGACATCTTTAACAGCCCCAGGCAAGGAGTTTAAGCCAGGTTCGTACTCACTAACCCCAATCAGCAGTGCAATTTTCGCCATGTTTGCTAGTCTACTCTGTTTCCACCAATTCCTGTATTGCCTTGACTGCTGCTTCTAACTCTTGCCGGCTGCTAGCTTTTATCTTAATTTTCTTGCCGTTTGCCTCTGCTTCCACTTCAATGAGTTTATTGCCTAGGCGATCGCTCAAAAACCCCCACACTTGCTTCACATTTTCCGGCTTAACAAAGCTTATCAGTTGAGCCACTACCCAGCCTGTCACCGACTTGGAACCTTCTGGTGCATTGGAGTTAATAACTCGGTCAACCGCTTCTACTTCATCCAAGTCTTTCATCTGTGCAAGAAGCTTCTGGACTTCCTTATCTTTTTCCTCGGCATCCAAGTCTGGATCGGTAAATGTAATGGTGAGTTTAACGTCTGATGTGTCTGCCATAATGGTAGTTTTGTTATAAATAATATTTACACTTGCGAGAATTCTACTGTATGTAGATATCAATCAAACAGTAGACTATTCCGGAAATTCAGCAATTGTAGCGCAGCATTACCCACCTTCAAACGTGCGGTGCGTTACAGCTCAAAATAATTCTACGTAACCCAAAAGACTTGTCGAGCCGTAACACACCCTACTTAAGCTGATAACTGATAACTGATAACTGATTTAATGCCTTGCGTCAGTTTCAACAGGAACTACAAATGGGTGCTTTAGTCACAGTGGATGAAGCAAAGGCGAAGGCAAGAATTTTACCAATTAACAGCAATACCTAAACATTCAGAAAATCTTAGGCAAATTAGTCTGCATCTTGGAGATATTATTGAACGGAGAGAGAGGGATTCGAACCCTCGTTGAAGTTGCCCCCAAACAGCATTTCCAGTGCTGCGCCTTCAACCACTCGGCCATCTCTCCAGGCGTCACAAGTTACGATTCTACAATGAAATAAATTAAAATGCAAGTAAATTTCAGTTTAACTGAATCGCCGGGAAGTCCCCATGTGCAGCGCAGCGGAACTTGGGGATGAAAGGCAGGAAAAGGAGGTACCTCCGGCTTGCAAATCCCTCTCAATATGTTTAGTGCAAATCCCACAATATAGTAAACTTATTGGAGAAAGGAGGTGTATCAAGTGCTGCACAAAGCTGTCAAAGTCCGTCTCTATCCAACACAAGAGCAAGAAGTACTGTTGGCTCAGCACTTTGGTTGCGCTCGTTGGTGGTGGAACTATGCCCTGAATAAGTCCATCGAAACCTACAAAGAGACGGGCAAGGGACTAAGCCAGTCAGCACTCAACGTACTGCTTCCTAAGCTGAAGAAAGATGAGGAAACCCTATGGTTGTCTGAATGCTATAGTCAGGTGCTACAAGCTGTTACCCTCAACTTAACGACTGCTTACAAGAACTTCTTTGATGGTCGTGCGAGGTTTCCACGATTCAAATCAAAGCATGGCAAGCAGTCCATTCAGTATCCCCAAAACGTCAAACTGGTAAATGGTTCCGTAAAACTGCCGGGTAAAGTTGGCACAGTTAAAGCCAAAATTCACAGAGATATTGAGGAGACAATCAAGACAGTAACAGTAAGTAAAGACCCATCAGGGAAGTACTATGCATCGATTTTGCTCGAAACTGAAGGAGAAAATCTACTTCCCTCAAGTGAGGGTAGGGTAATCGGTGTTGACTTGGGGTTGAAGCACTTTGCAGTAACTAGTGATGGTAGCAAGGTGTCAAAATTCGACAATCCTAAACACCAAGCTCGTCATGAGAAAAACCTCAAGCGTAAACAGCAAAAGTTAGCTAGGAAGCAAAAAGGGAGTAACTCAAGACACAAGTATAGAAACGTTGTCGCTAGAGTGTACGAACGGGTTAGCAACTCAAGAGCAGATTGTCTACATAAGCTTTCACGAAAGCTCGTCAATGAAAACCAAGTTGTCGTAGTGGAAAATCTATATGTCAAAGGCATGGTTCGTAATCATAATCTAGCAAAAGCTATATCTGATGTTGGGTGGGGAATGTTCACCAACTTTTTAGCCTACAAACTAGAAAAGAAGGGAGGCAAGTTGGTTGAAATTGATAGATGGTTCCCTAGTTCCAAGCTCTGCTCTAATTGTTACCACCAAGTTGACGAAATGCCCTTAGAAATAAGGGAATGGACTTGCCCTCACTGTGGCACTCATCACGACAGGGACGGTAACGCTGCAACGAACATTAGAGCAGAAGGAATCAGAATGCTAAAGGCGGATGGAGCGTCCGTCTCTGCTGTAGGAGGGGAAGTAAGACCAAAAGCTGGGCGCAAGTCTGTCTTGAGGCGTTCCCTGACGAGTACAGAAGCTCCGGATGCAGCGTTAGCCTAATCCGGAGTAGTTCACAATCCTAAATTAAAATCGAAAATTCCAATGTCCGAGACATACACTGTTAAAGTTCGCGATCGCGCCAAAGGCACAGTATACACCTTAGAAGTCCCCAAGGACCGCTACATCCTGCATACAGCCGAAAAACAAGGGGTGGAACTGCCGTTTTTATGTCGAAATGGGGCGTGTACCACTTGTGCTGTGCGGGTAATCTCAGGAGAGATTTACCAACCGGAAGCGATTGGACTATCGCCAGAGTTGCGGAAAAAAGGTTATGCCCTATTGTGCGTTAGTTATGCCCGTTCTGATTTGGAGGTGGAGACACAAGACGAAGATGAAGTCTACGAACTCCAGTTTGGGCGGTTTTTTGCTAAGGGGAAAGTTAGGGCGGGTTTGCCGTTAGACGAGGATTAAAATTTATTTCGCGCAAAGGCGCAAAGGCGCAAAGGTGCAAAAAATTGTAATTCTATTTTGCTTATTACTTCTGGTAGCTTGCCAACCTCAGAAGAAGGCGGAAGAAAGTACGCGGATACAGATAAAAGTTGCACAGGTGGTGAGTGGGCAAACTTTGGAGGTGGTGGGTATCGGCGATCAACCAAGTTTAATTTCTCAAGTGCGGTTGCTGAGTATCGATGCACCAGATTTGCAGCAGCGTCCTTGGGGAGATGCAGCAAAGGAACGCCTAGAAGCGCTGGTTGGGGAACAGCCTGTGAAGCTAGAGTTTGATGTGCAAATGAAGGACAAATTCGGGCGGACTCTGGCTTATGCGTGGAAAGATGAGGTTTTGTTGAATGAACAGCTGGTGAAAGAAGGGTATGCTCTGTTTGTGGGGCGATCGCCTAACCACAAATATGACTTACGCTTAGAACGTGCCCAGCAATGGGCGAGACTCATGGGGCAAGGAATTTGGAACCCAGAAAAACCCATGCGTCTCACTCCCGCTGAGTTTCGCCGTCAGTATCGTTAATAATTCGTATCGAAGCTGATCCGTCACGAATTTTCAACATTCAATGGTTTCAGAAACAAAGGAACTGGTAATCACCAAACTTGAGCAAGGATTACCTGCCATTACTCCAGCATTTGGTGCTACTGTCTTCAGAAGCCTGTGCCGTCTGCTTAACTGACCAAGGTCATACTCAAGGTGTAGAACTCAAAGTTAAAGGAGAATTCACCGCTGTTTTTAAACTGTATTGGCAAGAGGTTACAGACCAAATGCTACGGTGTTGGAACGATATCGAATACACTACAGAACAAGCAGCTTATGGCATTGCTTTTTTGGTAATACAAGAACTCACAGATTATACAGTTATCGAACGCTCTCGCAGAGGAACTGGATTTGACTACTGGTTGGGTAAGAAAGGTGAGACAAACGAACTACCATTCCAAAATGCAGTCCGACTAGAAGTTTCTGGAATACGCAAAGGCGATGACAGCCGAGTCAAAGCCAGAGTTAAACTGAAAGTTGAGCAGGTAAGTCCAACCGATGATACTCTACCGGCATACATCGTAGTAGTTGAGTTCAGTAACCCTTTAGCCTTCATCGTGAAAAAATGAGTCAGATTCGAGAGTTACATCAACAGGCAATGGATTTAGCCGAAATGGCAGAAGTTGCTAAACTAAGGGGCAACTTAACTCAGGCTGAACAATTATCTAGGCAAGCGTTTGAAAAAGAACTGCAAGCAGCTCAATTGATTGCCAGTGATGTTGAGGCAGAACCAACTCGTTCAGTGTTGCATCGTAGTGCCGCAACTCTTGCAATTGACTGTGGTAAAATTGACAGTGCAGAACGTTTGATAGCAATTGCTTTATCAGGAAACCCACCCCAAGAAATTGCTGAAGAACTTAAAGATTTATTTGTTCAAATGAACATTCACAAATATTTTGCGCGTCGGGGTATTGCATTTGATGAAACCAAACTTCAGCGCTTGATGACACAATAGTTACTTTGTAGCAAGTCGCATGAAGCTAGTACTTTAGGGCGATCGCTTGGCAAATAAAAGACAGGCTCGGATGTCTGTTTCGACTAAGCCTTCATACTCTTCAAGAATTTCTGTGATTGTTGCACCATGTGCAAGAAGAATGAACTACACGCGACCCGCCTATGCCTAACGGCACGCTGCGCGAACGGCGCTCGGTCGCGGTTTCTGACGCTTCATCTGAGCAACTTGCTTGAAGCTTCCGCACTCCTGTTGAGGTTGACTCATCTGCATCTGTAGAGGCACGTTCCATACCCCTTGCATAGTTGAGCATTACCATTGCTGCGGCTACATCCCTATCACATTGATAATCGCATTTTTCGCAATGATGTACTCTTTCTGTTAATGTTTTCTTTTTCTGATAACCGCAATTAGGGCAAGTTTGAGAAGGTTTAACTTTGACTGTCGGAATCTCAATGTAGAAGCCTCCAGCTTCGGTAACTTTATATTTAATCAGGTCTTTAAGATTACCTATTCCCACGTCAAGCAAAGACTTATTAAGTCCTGACTTTTGACGTTTTCTTTTGCCTTTAGATTTGCGAGTCATCCCTTTAAGGTTTAACTTCTCAGTCGCTACCAAGCTATTACAGCTAACTATTTGTGTAGAGAGTTTATGTTGCCAGTCTTGTCTTTGACGCGCAACTTTGGATTGTATTTTGGCTACTGCAAGCGATGCTTTTCTCCAACGTCGTGAAGGTTTCACACCTCTGTTTGGTGGTCTTTTTCTACGACTGGTTTTAGCTATTTTATTGATTTTGGTTTGAGCAGCTTTAACAAATCTGGGATTCTCAATCACATTGCCATTAGAATCTGCAATAGCATGGTGAGTACCAAAGTCTAAGCCAATAGCACCTGTATCTGTTTGATAACGAGATGGAACACAATCAACAGTGATTGAAGCATACCATTTACCTTGCTTAAACATGATTGTGCAAGTTTTAGGCTTACCCCAATCTCTAGCCTGACCGCGCATTTTTAAGTTACCTAAATTAGAGATTTTTAGATAACCATTCTTGCCGTTCGTGCAAGCTTTCCACCCAGATATACAAGGATAAGTCCATCCTTTATAATGGCGACTTGATTTAAACTTTGGGTACCCAGACTTGAGTTTAAAGAATCGCTTGAATGCAAAATCAACTCTTTTTACGGTGTCTTGTAAAGCATGACTACCAAGCTCTTTATACTCTGACCAACACTCTTTAAACTCAGGTAGACAATTTTGTTGGTCGAAATAATCTACTGATTTATTGAACTTTTTATATGAAGTTTTACGATGCTCAATACAAGCATTGTACAAATCTTTATGAAGTCGTCTCCAATAGTGCATTTTATCGGCTTGTATCTTTGAAGGATAAAGCCTGAAAGTAATTCGCTTGGTAGCCATAACATCTCGACCTATCTGTTATATTAGCTATTGTATTTATGCGGCTATACCTTGTCAATATGCAAGCTAGAAAAGCTTCTCATAGTGTTTTTAGCGTGCGACTACACTTTGTGTTTGTAACTCATTACCGACGTAAAGCGCTAAACGCAAAAATGCTCGACCGATTAAAAGAAATGGTCGAGCAAGTATCAAACAAAATGGATTGTCAGTTAATTGAGTTTAATGGTGAATCAGACCATGTACACATCCTGTTAGATTTCCATCCTAGAAACTCGATTGCAGCAGTAGTAGGAAGTTTAAAAAGTTCTACTACAAGAATGTTAAAAAAAGAATTTCCTGAAGAAGTAAAAAAGTATTATTGGGGTAAAGTTTCGTTTTGGTCTAATTCCTACTACGTTTCCTCTTGTGGTGGTGCGCCAATAGAAGTCCTAAAGAAATACATCCAAAATCAAGCTCGAAGATAGAAGCGAAGCACCTTCCCTACCCCGCCTATGCCTGACGGCACGCTGCGCGAACGGCGCTCGGGTAGGGACTGCCGCGCTGCGACGTTCAAAATATACTCAACAGTTAGGCGAATCCGGTTAATTAGTTACTAATCGATACCGAAAAGAGGCTGCGCCACCCCTCTGGGATGCATTGGAGAGGGGTAGGGAGTAGGCAATAGGGATATTGATAACTAACAAACGGATTTCATATAATACACAGAATTTGCTGTAGGTTGAGTCAGGCAAACGTTGCGTTTTGTTACAGGAAAAAGAGCCTTTTCAACCAAAAGTATTGAAACTGTTTAGGACGCTAAGTTTTCTAACTTCAGGTACACGCAAGTGTTTTTACAAATTTGGAATAATGAATATAGTTAGTTTTTTATTCAAGCACATCCAACATTTAATATGAGCGTTCGTTTTCCAATAATCGCTGGTACCTTGATGGCTACCACTGTTAGTCTAGGTACGCTTTTCAACTTTGCTGAGCCAGCTTCTGCTCGAGACACAATAACTTGTGAAAGCAGCAATAATCAGAGGAACACTTGTTCGGTAGATAGAGGAAGCGAAGTAAGGTTTGTCAGGCAATTGTCTGATGCTAGTTGTAGAGGAAATTGGGGGTATAACAGAAACCGTATCTGGGTAAGGAATGGCTGTCGAGCTGAGTTTTCAGTTAGCAGTAGCAGAGACGACAGATACGACAGAAATGACCGATACGATAGAAATGACCGATACGATAGAAATGACCGATACGATAGAAATGACCGATACGATAGAAATGACCGATACGACAGATATGACGGATACCGCAGATAAGTGAATCTACAGTCATTTTTGAGAGTCAGGTATATCAAAGTCTCTACACCAATTCGTAGGGACTTTATTTTTGTTAGAAATAACTTTGTAAGCTGAAAAAACAAGATCCCCGACTTCTTTAAGAAGTCGGGGATCTGAAGATTGCTATATTTTGATAAGTAGGTCGGTGTTAAAAATTGTCGTTATGACAAGGCAGGAGGCAGAGGGCAGAAGGCAGAAGGGAAGAGCTCTTGAAGCAACTTTACTTTTCGTTACATAGTTCGGTTTATTTGCACCGTTCTACTTAGTGTACAAAGTTATAGGCAATATCAAGTGCCAATAGCCCTTTATTCCAAAACCTCCTGGCGGATAGCGTGTCCGGACGACATAGGGACACGCACTGATTGTCATCAATGTGATCTGAAACCGCCGCTGTTTAAGTGAAATCGCTATAATACACGAAAAAAAGCGATACAACGTTACGGCAAATGCTCAAGCGACTTTGGCAGTGGCTCAAAAGGTTTTTTCAGCAGTTATTTGGCAGCAATCATCCGTCTCCTCAGTCAAGGAGAGAGACGACGATGCTAGAATTACCCAAACAACTGACAGATGCGGAGTATGAAACATTGTTCCTCCAACTGTTGGCAGGTGTGAATGAGGGCTGGAGTCGGGAACAGGTAAGAAATTTCTTGGATGTAAAGAATATCACTCAGGCAGATTTCGTGGAGTGGTTGCGGCACTTTGGTGAAAGATTGCTGGTATCAAGCGCCCAGAATACAGAGTTAGGTTCCCGGATGGTGCAGTTGGGTGAGTTGGGTGTTGGGGAAGTGGGAGAGGTGGCGGGTGATATTGGGATGCGGTTGTTGAGGCGGGGAGGAGAAACGAACCGCCAAGACGCGAAGGACGCCAAGGAAAGAGAGGAGGAAGATGCAGAAGCTTGGTATAACCGAGGTTATGAGCAATATAAGGCAGGGGATTTTGAAGATGCGATCGCATCCTATGACAGAGCAATTGAGATCAAACCCGACTTCCATCAAGCTTGGTTAAACCGGGGCGTGATGCTGTCTCTGTTAAAGCGATTTGAAGATGCGATCGCATCGTTGGACAAAGCACTCTTAATCAAACCTAACGAAGATGATGCTTGGAACTTTCGGGGCTTGGTGCTGAATAATTTAGAGCGATATGAAGAAGCACTCGCATCCTACGACAAAGCTATAGAAATCAAACCTGACTACCATGATGCTTGGAACAACCGGGGTTTGGTGCTGAATAACTTAGAGCGATATGAAGAAGCACTCGCATCTTACGACAGAGCAATAGAAATCAAACCCGACTACCATCAAGCTTGGTTCAACCGGGGCGTGGTGCTAGATAAGTTAGAGCGATTTAATGATGCGATCGCATCTTACGACAGAGCAATAGAAATCAAACCCGATTACCATGATGCTTGGTACTTCCGGGGTATGACGCTGGATACGTTAGAGCGATTTGAAGATGCGATCGCATCTTACGACAGAGCAATTGAAATCAAACCCGAGTATGATGAAGCTTGGTGCTTCCGGGGTATGACACTGGAGAAGTTAGAGCGATATGAAGAAGCACTCGCATCCTACGACAGAGCAATTGAAATCAAACCCGACTACCATCAAGCTTGGTACTTCCGGGGTATAACGCTGCTTGACTTAGAGCGATTTGAAGATGCGATCGCATCTTACGACAGAGCAATTGAAGTCAAACCCGACTACCATCAAGCTTGGTACTTCCGAGGTATGATACTGGAGAAGTTAGAGCGATATGAAGAAGCACTCGCATCCTACGACAGAGCAATTGAAGTCAAACCCGACTACCATCAAGCTTGGTTCAACCGAGGTATCACGCTGGAGCAGTTAGAGCGGTTTAATGATGCGATCGCATCCTACGACAGAGCAATTGAAATCAAACCCGACTTCCATGATGCTTGGTACAACCGGGGTGGGACGCTGGAGAAGTTAGAGCGGTTTGAAGAAGCACTCGCATCCTTCGATAGAGCAATTGAGATCAAACCCGACTATTACGATGCTTGGTTTAGGCAGGGCATGACACTGCTTAAGTTAGGGCGGTTTGAAGAAGCACTCGCATCTTTCGATAGAGCAATTGAGATCAAACCAGACAAATGGGAAGCTTGGTACTTCCAGAGCGAAGCGCTGGAGAAGTTAGGGCGATTTGCAGATGCGATCATATCCGCTAACAAGAGCAGAGAAATTACCCTCGACCGTATCCTTCTACAAGATCCTAGAAACTAAACTCAACAAAGATGAAACTTGGAACAACCTGGGCAATGTGCTGGATAAGTGAATACGGTTGCTGTTAAGGATTGTTGGTGAACATTGCACACGTGTAGAGACGTTGCATGCAACGTCTCTACATTGACGTTTTGATAAGGGTTTTGGTCTTATCACCAAGCGTATTGCTGGATAACTAGCGCGATTCCCTCGTTCCCAGCCTCAGGCTGGGAATGCATTTCCAAAGGCTCTGCCTTTGGGAACGAGCAGGCAGAGCCTACTTAACTGCGTTCCTACGCGGAGCGTAGGAACGAGAAAAAATAACGCGGAGCGTGGGAACGAGAAAAAATAAAAAACTTGTGGCTTGTTCCTTTCCCCTTTATAAGGGGAAAGGTGCCGGAGGCGGATAGGGGTAAACTTGACGTCTACCCTTAATTCGTAATTCGTAATAGGCTGATATTACGAATTATTAACTAGCCATGACTAATCTGCAAATCTTTTTGGATATTGCTACAGAAGCAGCCCTTGCTGCTGGTGCGGTGTTGCAAGATTATTTAGGTAAGGTACAAGATGCAGTTATTGAAAAAGGACGCCCTGGTGATTTGGTGACTGCTGCTGATAAAGCTGCGGAAGTCGTCATTTTAGATGTTTTGCGTCGTCACTTTCCTGACCACTCTATCTTGGCTGAAGAATCAGGGAAACTGGGAAATCAAGATAATGAATACCTCTGGGCAATTGATCCCCTAGATGGGACAACTAACTTCGCTCACCAATACCCCTTTTTTGCTGTTTCTATTGGGCTGTTGATTCAGGGTGTGCCGCAAGTTGGTGTCATTTATGACCCTTTCCACGATGAGCTATTTCGTGCCGCTCAAGGTTTAGGAGCTACGCGCAACCGTCGCCCTATAAAAGTTTCAGACACATCTGAACTAGGTAAAAGCCTGTTAGTTACAGGGTTTGCGTATGACCGTCGTGAAACATCTGATAACAACTATGCGGAATTTTGTCACTTGACTCATCTTACTCAAGGAGTACGGCGCAGTGGTTCAGCTTCCCTAGATTTGGCTCATGTCGCCTGCGGGCGTTTGGATGGCTATTGGGAAAGAGGTCTTTCTCCTTGGGATATTGCCGCTGGTGTGATTATATTACGAGAAGCCGGGGGAAAGGTGACTGCATATGATGGTAGTCCGTTAGATATTTCCTCTGGTAGAATTCTTGCCACGAATGGTTATATTCACGACAGCCTCAGTCAAGAACTTAAACAAGTTCCACCACTGTGTAGCGAGAAATCGGAGTAAACCGGAATCTACTATTCCAAACTCTCCTCTATA
>NZ_CAWMYC010000107.1:78394-88916 GCF_963872035.1 Scytonema sp. HK-05 | reverse complement strand
ACCGCTCTGGACTCGGTGGCGAATGCCCCCGTGCTTCAGCCGGGGGTAAGCTTACGAGCAATGTTACGCGGGTATGTGAGTTTCCAGCTTTGTGGATCTTTTAATTGCTTGTACATACCTTGGAGAATTAACTTGAAAGCGGTTCGAGTTCTAATGTAGTCTCTTATTAAATGCGTACCTGGCTCAGCAAAAATCCCATCAACTTCTTGTAACGTGCCAAATGGCTTTTCACAGTAGCTGCCAGCACCTTTTACTGTTAACACAAAAAATGGGGATTCCTTGTATTTATCTGGAACTATAAAGATTCCATAAACATGATGTTCACCACGCCAGGGCTGAACAACTACCTTGGTAGCATACACATCGTATTTTCCAAATTTTGGTCTAAGAACTACTTTTGTGTTGCAATTAGAATCATCCACAGGAAACCATAAATAAAATATTGTCAAGCTACTTAGGAACAGAAGTAATAAAAAAATATAGTTGTGTTTGTACCACATGGATTTCAACAATTCTTAACTCGTCATTACTAACTTAATGACGAATTACGAATTATTGCATAAAGAGTTGACTACAAAAGCCCAATCATGTGCAGCAGACCGTGACCTGTAATCAGTTCGATAATCAATGCTATGAAACCAAGCATAGCAATACGACCATTCCAAACTTCTGCACTACTAGTCAGACCCCACTCCCAACGCTCTGGCGGGTAGATTTTGACCTTTTTCTTCATTTGGCTGACTTGCGAGAGTTTTAAACTGGGGGATTTCAATGCATCAATCACCAAATCAGCCAATGCCTTAATAAATACCGGATGAGTATTAAGGGCGGGTACGCGGCGGAAGTTGTGAATGCCGGCTTGTTCTGCGACTTCCCGATACTCAATGTCAATTTCTTGGAGTGTCTCAATATGTTCTGAGACAAAACTGATAGGCACAACCACCAAATCTTTGACGCCTTTTTCTGCTAGTTCTGGGATAGCATCCTCTGTGTAAGGTTGTAGCCATTCCACTGGACCCACGCGACTTTGGTAAGCTAAAATATGAGGATTCGGTCGATTAAGGGTTTGCATAATCAAATAAGTGCATTCCTCAATCTCTTGCTGATAGGGGTCGCCTGCTTCTTCAACATAGCTTTTGGGAACGCCGTGAGCGCTGAAGAAGACATGAACATCATTGGGATTGGCACACTGGTCTAGTTCCTGGGCTATCAGATCCGCCATTGCTTGGAGGTAGCCTGGTTGTTTGTACCAGGAGTCAATGACGGTGTAATCAATAACCTGAAGTTTTGGGTTTTCTTGCCAAAGTCTTTCTAAAAGACGGAAGCTGGAACCACTGGTACTGATGGAAAACTGGGGATACAGCGGTAATATCACAAGACGTTCGATGTTGTCTTGGGTAATTTTGGCGATCGCTTCTTCGGTGTAAGGATGCCAGTAACGCATTCCAACGTAAATATTAGCGTCTTGCCCCAAGGCACCCAGCTGTTCTCTCAACGCTTCTCCTTGAGCTTCGGTAATGCGTCGCAACGGCGAACCGCCCCCTATTTGCTTGTAGTTCTCTTGGGATTTACTGGTGCGCCTTGAGGCAATAAACCAAGCTAAGGGTTTTTGCAACCAACGAAAGGGTAGGCGAATAATTTCTGGATCGGAAAACAGGTTGAACAGAAAGGGTCCGACGTCCTCTAATTTGTCGGGACCACCGAGATTGAGTAATAAGACGCCTACGCGACCCATAGCAATTACAATCCCCGCAATTTTTCAGGTTTTTTACTAATGTTAACAATATATCTTGAATAAATATCCAAAATTAACGACAAGCAAAGAGGCTGTGCCTACAATTTTAAGGCATTCTAGTTACCGCTTCCAATGGCAGTATGATGGTATATCTCGTCTGGCGGCTCTTTTGTGTAGGCGGTGAAGCGCGTTTGAGGCAATTGGCAATGCTTGGGTTAACAATTCATGCAGACACCAAAGTTCTGGATTTATCTTGCTGTAGTAGTCAAGCAACGCAATTTTTTATAAAATATTCACAAAATGTAACAGCGCTAGATGCTTCGACCTTATCCTTATCCTTGAAACGCGCGCGGCAGAATGTTCCCGCCGCATCCTACGTGGAAGCTTTCTTTGGAAGATCTGCTTTTTGAGAACTTTAACGGATTCGCGGAAGTCCCCACCCTCTACGAAGTAGGGTGGGGATGGACAGCGGGTAATGACGAGAACATCCTCAACCGAATCAAACTTTATTGTTTGACAGGGCGGAGGATGGTTGAGGAATTACCAATTTTAGTGTCGGGAAGAGACTTTATGTAGTCTTGAATGACCTCAGACATGGACACACCTAGAGCAACCGCGTAATTCTCTAGTCTTTCTTTTTCTTTGTCTGTCAACCGCACAATAATTTTATTTGTTCTAGCAATTCTAGCCATATTTCCGTAATTTTTGTTAGTCTTACTGTAAGTACATATAGATTAGCACAAACGAGGTGAAAACAAGTAGTGGCGACAAGACGAATGACTTTTCGGTTATACCCAAATAAGCAGATAGAGCAGTCCTTGCGGTATCACCGGAAATTGCACAAGGACTTGTACAACGCCGCTGTCTACAATAGATTTACGCAATACGAAAAGTTCAAGCATTCTGTTAGCTATATAGAGCAGCAGAATAGTTTGCCAGCATTCAAAGAGGTTTGGACAGAGTACAAAGAAATTAATTCTCAAGCTTTGCAAGCTACTTTGAAAAGAGTAGATTTTGCCTTTGAACGATGGTTCAAAGGGTTAGGTAAACGCCCAAAGTTTAAGTCTATTCGCCATTACTCTGGATGGACTTATCCAGCTAAAACTGGTTACTCTGTCGAGTCCAACGGCGAGAATGGATACCTCAATTTGTCCAAGATTGGGCGTATTCAGATGCGTGGTCAAGCCAAGTACTGGGGAACTCCAACTACTTGCACCGTAGTTTTTCGTAACGGGAAATGGTATGCATCTATTACTGTTGACGTTTTAGATCAGATTCTCAAACCCGAAGTTTTACCAATTGGTGCTATTGGTATTGACTTGGGTTGCAAGTCGGCGCTGTCCATAACTGATGGAACCAATCATCAACACTCTTGTGCTCCCAAATTCTTACGAAATGCCGAATGCAAAATAAAACAAGCTTCCAAAAAGAAACGACGATCACGCGCACCAAACAGGAAGAAGAAAGTTAAAGCTTCTAGAAGATGGAAGAAAGCTCAATCAAAGGTTAGTAAGCTTGTTCGCAAGGTTGCTAACCAGAGGCAGAATTGGGTACATCAAGTTGTAGCAGAAATAGTAAGCGGTAATAGCTTCGTTGCAACTGAAAAACTAGAAGTGAAGAAGATGACTGGTAAAGCAAACAAGGGCGACGCATTGTCCCCTAAAAATCGGGCAGCCTTATTACAACGAGTACCCGACTGCGCCGACGAATCAACAAAACAAAGGCTGCCCGATTTTTTACGTGTAAGACCCCGTAAGCGGAAAAAGCAGAAAGCAGGGTTAAACAAGTCAATCCTTGATGTCGGTTTCGGAATGCTGCGAAGTACCATCAAATATAAAGTCGAACAAATTGGTGGTGTATTTGTAGAAGTCCCGACCAAGAAGGTAAAACCCAGTCAAACCTGTCCTAAATGCGGTCATCAACACAAGAAAACACTCGATATTAGAGTTCATGAGTGTGCTATTTGTGGATATCAACAAGACCGTGATATTGCTGCCGCCGAAGTTATGCTCTACTGGGCTAAAGGAATTCTACCGGGTTCGGGAACCGGACTCGTAAACGCGGAGTCGCCTAGCTCTACTTCACGTACCAGTAAACAAGCTGGTGATCTTGAAGCAACTAGGGGCGAAGAAGCGTTCAAAATCTACTCTTACTGGGCAGGATGTAGAAACCCGCCCACGGGCGAAGTAAGGGCGGGTAGTTCATCTGAACTTTCCAGACTTTATCTGTATATAGCAGTCCGTTTAGGAGAGCGTGAAATCTGGCATACAGGGTGTTGACCTAGACTTGTGACAGGAAACGGTCAACGGTCAACAGCCACCACGGATATTTTTCACAACTGAAATAGGATTGCTATAGATAGCCATTAGTTGCTTAGAGAAAATAAGAGCAATTGACTTTTGAATGCGTGAATGCGTGAATGCGTGACTTCCCCGTAAGCGCAAAGCGTGCCGCTAGGCATACGCGCAGCGTCTCCGATAGGAGAAGGGGCTGACCCTCGCAGAGTCCTTATGAGTGCATAAGTCAATTTCAGCTACATCTATCAAAGATGTAGTGGAAGAAGTTTAGAGAAATTTGTCTAAACTTTAAAATTTTATTCCTTTTTGTCCAAAATCCAATCTAGTAAAGCAAAATTCTGACTCATGATTATCAACATATTTGATGTCGTCAATTCTTATCGAGATATCAGTCCTGACTTACTTGCAGCAACTTTAACACCAGACGAGCAACTATCATCCGACTTCCAAACTTTTGTAAGAGCAAATACAAGACGTTGTCCTTTTAGTGATATGTATGTGTTTGGTGACAGCCTGTGTGATATCGGTAATGCCTTCGATACCACGCAAAAGGCATTAGGACAGGGGCGTCCACCTTCACCACCCTACTTTCAAGGACGCTTTTCCAATGGTCCAGTATGGGTAGAATACCTCGCAACATTACTAGGATTAACTTCTAGGAGGAATACTAACTTTGCCATTGGTGGTGCAAATACAGGTAGCGATAATACCTTCATTCCTAATAATCCACTAGGTCTACCAGGATTGCAGCAGCAAATTAACAGTTTTATTGGAGACTTAAAGGCAGTCAATAGGCTTGCTGACTGTGAGGCAGTTTATATAATATGGGCGGGAGCTAATGATTACTTAGGCGCTGGCTTGACTCAACCTGCCATGCCCATTAAAAATCTATCAGATGCTGTCACATCGTTGGCTGCTGTTGGCGCTAGACATATCATGGTGCTTAACTTGCCAGACTTAGGAGAACTACCTGCTACACGCAGGAATAGTCAACAATCCGCCCTCCTCAATGCGTTAACTCGGGAGCATAACGTTGGTTTAGCCAAATCACTTAGCTCTCTAAGTCTAGGTTCTGATGTAAATATCATTCTTTTCGATGTTCATTCACTATTTAATCAAGTCCTCACCAATCCAACAAAATTCGGTTTTACGAATGTGACTGACTCTCAACTTGACCAGTTAGAACATCTTCAAAATTACACTGATAAGTTCTTATTCTGGGACGTTATACATCCCACGACAACTAGTCATATGATATTTGCAAAATTTGCCTTTTCGTTGCTTGCGCCGGCAGTTGAAGCAAGGCTATCTAATGACCAGTATAATTTGTCAAATCTTTAACAGTAGAGGCAGTAGAGATGGGTGGGTATTTCATAAATGCATTACGTCCTGAATTTCCGTTTCATACAGCAAAATTGTTGTCTCCGGACCTACCCTACCCGATTCTGGTGGCGGTCCCATTTCCATCTCAACGGCATAAGCCCACATACCTGAATCTATTTGGCAATTCAAAATTTTTCCCATACCGCCAATAAAAGAAACATGCTGATTTTTGCTAAAAATAGGTTGTTTTGTCTTCATTTCAAGCATCTTTGTACACCTGTCTTTTTTTGTTTTGATGATTCATTCGTGACCCAATGCTGTCGTTAGTTCACGTGTCAATGCAGCAAAATGACAATTTTAGATTATGGTGCATGACAGCAAGCGTAACGTACTATAATTTAAAGAGCTAGAAAGTTAGTTGTTGCTAACTTGCTTTAGATAATTAGGTAATTTAAAATCATTTACTGTTTTGAAATTGCAATAAGATTTTAGCGAAGACATAACGTTTCGACCTATGATTTCATTTAATGGAGATTTGAGGTTTTATGCAGAATTAGAGTCAAGCAATAATCACTACAAAAATCTTAGTTGTATTTCGATAATATTTCCCCTCTACACTCCTCATGCCTGCCAAGAGACTTAAACTGCATATGTCCCAAAGGCGGATTTTGGATTGACTTTGTATTGATGAACACAAATCAGTACAAATAAGTCATGTGTACTCTTCCTAACGCCTTCTAAATACTTGCAGCGCCTGTCATCTCTACTTCTTTAGGTTTAACAGCCAATAAGAGTGCAACTTGGGGGAACGCAGATGTACCACTTGCAGATGGGTATATTCAGGTTTCATGAACTACCAGCCCTTACTTTGTTGAAGGGCTGGTTTCTACGTCCAGCCCAGTAAGAGTAGATTTCTGACGCTTCGCACATCCCAGTTGCTTCATGCTTCCAGCTTTTTTGCTGGTGGATGAAGTAGAGCTAAGGACATCAGCACGGCAGTCGCCACAACGGGGGGAACCCCCGCAAGGCGCTGCCTCGTCTACGAGGCTTGTTCCAAACCCCGGTAGAGTTCCTTTAGCCCAGTAAAGCATTACCTCAGCAGCAGCGACATCTCTATCCTGTACGTACCCGCAAGCACCGCACTCATGGACGCGAATATCAAGCGTCTTCTTATGCTGGTGTCCGCATCTAGGACAGGTTTGGCTGGGCTTTACTTTCTTAGTTGGTACTTCGATAAATACACCACCAATTTGTTCGACTTTGTATTTGATGGTGCTACGAAGCATTCCAAACCCTACGTCAAGTATTGACTTGTTTAGCCCAGCATAAGAGCTTTTTGCGCTTACCTTTCTTTGCAATACTTATCATGTTTTTCACTTCTAGTTTTTCGGTTGCAACGAAGCTATTACCGCTTACTATTTCTGCTGCAACTTGATGTACCCAATTCTGTCGTTGATTCGCAACCTTGCGAACAAGCTTACTGACTTTAGATTGGGCTTTTTTCCATCTTCTAGAAGCTTTAACTTTCTTCTTCCTGTTTGGTGCGCGTGATCGTCGTTTCTCTTTGGACGCTTGTTTTATTTTGCGTTCAGCATTCCGTAAGAATTTGGGAGCACAAGAGTGTTGATGATTCGTTCCATCAGTTATGGACAGCGCCGACTTACAACCTAAGTCAATACCAATAGCACCAACTGGTAAAACTTCAGGTTTCAATACTTGTTCTAATACATCAACCGTTATAGATGCGTACCACTTCTCATTACGGTAAACAATGGTGCAAGTAGTAGGTTTCCCCCAATACTTAGCCTTTCCGCGCATCTGAATACGTCCAATCTTAGAGAGATTGAGGTATCCATTCTCGCTGTTGGACTCGACTTTGAATCCCGCAGAATCAGGATAAGTCCATCCTGAATAATGCCGAATTGATTTGAATCTGGGGCGTTTACCTAATCCTTTAAACCAACGTTCAAAAGCAAAATCTACTCGTTTTAAAGTAGCTTGCAACGCATGGCAACCAACTTCTTTGTACTCAGTCCACACCTTTTTGAAAGCTGGTAAACTGTTTTGTTGTTCAAAATAATCAACTTTGTGGTTGAACTTTTGATACTGAACAAATCTGTTGTTAATAGCAGCGTTGTACAAGTCCTTATGTAATTTTCGGTGATACCGCAAGGACTGCTCTATCTGCTTATTTGGGTATAACCGAAAAGTCAAAAGAACGCAGTGCGACTTGCGGCAATGGTCCTGCATGAGTCGCTTAAACGGCGATCTCGCCTGTGATGGATCAAAGAAATCGTTCTCTTTTCTTCAAAGACGGATAGATTTCTCCTCTTGACATTTTGGCAGTTCAATTATTCAACAGCAAAACTTTATGCTTCATTAATCTTCATTAATTATGTAGACCTGGCGAATCTCCTCTAAAGTATTCTTTGTCAATAGCCCTTCTCGAATTGCCCTTAATACATCCAAATCCGTAATCTGGGAAATCTCTGGCATCAACTGTAACCCCTGTGAGCCAAATTTGAGTTGCAAACCTAACTCAATACCAGAGAGCAACTCTTGTCGCCGTCCTTCATTTAAAATCTCTTGATACCAAGGTGATTCCCTTAACACAGCCATATCCCACCTCATAATTTGTTGTACCAGAGGAGCTGACAATACAAAGCTAGCAAAAAAGGCTAACAGAGGTTCTAACTCGCTCAATTGTTCATCAGCACGGAGAAGTTGTACCGCTTGCTGTACCACCGCGACTTCATCCCCGCCTTTAAGTACTGGTACAAAGCGAAGCAACGATGGCAAAGGTTGTTGAAAGACTATTTCTGCATCCACTTCCCAAAGATTAATTACCCGATAGTCTTGACGCGCCTGTAACCCAAGAACCTGCGATTCATAACTATCAACAATTGCTGCTGTATTTGACGGCGACAAAATGTTAATTAGTACTGGGTAGACTGGCAAATTGTAACGTTCCTCTGCCAGTGCTGCATAAGCTCGCATCCGCAAAGGGAGACGGGTATTATAGCGCAATTGTAGCTCGTTCAACACCAGAAACTCGCCGATTTGTGGATGGTAAGCTCTGACGACGACATCGCTTTCACAGCTAATCCATTGAAACTCAGAGCCAAGAATTTCTCGTGCTAAGACATCGGGGGATTGCGTTACCCATTTTACCCAAGCATCTGGTGCTAGGCTAATTAAACGCTTCCCACCGATATCTGCTGCTTTCGCCATATTTTTCTATTCTTCGCGCCCTTTGCGGTTTGATTGGCTTAAGTTGTATACTCTGCGTTAATCTTCACGTAGTCGTAACTCAAATCACAGCCCCAAGCTTTACCCGAACCATGACCATTGCCAAGAGTGACGGAAATTAACACGGTATCTTCTTTGAGATATGCACCTTGTGCTGCTTTTTTGAGATATTCACTTGCGGCTTTGCGATCAAATGGAAGTGGTTGACCATTGTCCATGAGCAAGAAATCTCCTAAGTTTATTTTCAGGTTTTCTTGCTCAAAAGGAACTCCGGCACGTCCAGCAGCAGCGGCGATGCGTCCCCAGTTGGGATCGCGCCCAAAGATGGCAGACTTGACAAGAGAAGAACCTGCTATAGTTTTGGCAACTTGACGGGCTGCTTGTTCGTCTTGCGCCCCTGTGACTTGCACTTCCACAAGACAAGTTGCGCCTTCACCGTCACGGGCGATCGCCTTCGCCAAGTGCTGGCAAACTGCTGTTAACATCGCCTCTAATTTTTCTGCTTCTGCGCCCATTTCAGTAATCGCCGGGGTGCGCGATTGACCGTTGGCAAGAGCAATTAAGCTATCGTTGGTGCTAGTATCACCATCAACGGTAATCGAATTGAAGCTTCTATCAGCTGCGCGACTCAGCATTTGTTGCCATAAGCTGGGAGACACCGCTGCATCACACGTGACAAAGGCAAGCATCGTTGCCATGTTGGGATGAATCATTCCAGAACCTTTGGCAATACCGCCAATTCGTACTGGGCGATCGCCTATCGTTGTTTCTAGGGCAATAGATTTTGTCACCAAGTCTGTGGTGATGATTGCCCTTGCTGCTGCATCTGATCCTGTTTCGGAAAGGGCGGCTACCAGTTTGGGAATTCCTGCTTTGAGTGCATCCATCCGAATTCGTTGCCCAATCACTCCAGTAGAAGCTAGTAGCACAGATTCTGAGGGGATACTCAGTGCTTGTTCTAGCGTCATCGCACTTTCTAGTGCATCGAACCAACCTGCATTACCAGTTGCAGCGTTTGCTTGTCCGGCGTTGCAAAGGATAGCACGAGCGCTATGCTTTCCTTGCAAGCGTTGCCGGCAATAATCCACAGGGGCTGCTTTGACATGACTTGTCGTAAATACACCTGCGGCGATCGCCTCCACATCTGACACTATCAAAGCCAAATCCGGCAATCCCGAAGGTTTCAATCCTGCTGCAATCCCTGCTGAACGATATCCCCTGGGTGCTGTGACACCACCAGTAATTTCCTGCCAGTCTGCCATTTGTTTTCCCCCACAACTCTTAGTGGTTTGAGGAGCGATTATATCAAGCTTTTGTCCTTTGTCCGAGTGTTCACAACTTCTGACAAATAACTCTTGACAAAGGACTC
This sequence comes from Scytonema sp. HK-05, assembly GCF_963872035.1. Taxonomy (NCBI): domain Bacteria; kingdom Bacillati; phylum Cyanobacteriota; class Cyanophyceae; order Nostocales; family Scytonemataceae; genus Scytonema; species Scytonema sp. HK-05. The sequence goes on along the minus strand of NZ_CAWMYC010000107.1, from coordinate 78,943 downwards.
CTATTTAATGACTAATATCTATAAATAAAGAAAAAAAAGAGAGCCACTTGGGCAGCTCTCCAGATCATCAGGGTGCATCTTTCGTATCATATTATCTCATTTTTGGGATGATTGGTTATACCCCTCATTTACATTTTGTAATATCTTTATGAAATTTCACGGAGGACAGCAAACACAAAACAAACACAACAAACACAACAAAAAAAAACAGAGAGCCACTTGGGTAGCTCTCCAGATCATCAGGGTGCATCTACTTAACATAGTATATCAGGTTTGCCATGAGGGGCAAGACCCCTCACCCCCTTTTTTGATAATTTTTTGGTGACAAAATTTTTTGATGCCAAAAAAAACAGAGAGCCACTTGGGTAGCTCTCCAGATCATCAGGGTGCATCTACTTAACACAGTATATCAGGTTTGCCATGAGGGGCAAGACCCCTCACCCCCTTTTTTGATATTTTTTTTGGTGACGAAATTTTCTGATGCCAAAAAAAATAGAGAGCCACTTGGGTAGCTCTCCAGATCATCAGGGTGCATCTACTTAACACAGT
>NZ_CAWMYC010000107.1:0-78310 GCF_963872035.1 Scytonema sp. HK-05 | reverse complement strand
AAATAGAGAGCCACTTGGGTAGCTCTCCAGATCATCAGGGTGCATCTACTTAACATAGTATATCAGGTTTGCCATGAGGGGCAAGACCCCTCACCCCCTTTTTTGATATTTTTTTTGGTGACGAAATTTTCTGATGCCAAAAAAAATAGAGAGCCACTTGGGTAGCTCTCCAGATCATCAGGGTGCATCTACTTAACACAGTATATCAGGTTTGCCATGAGGGGCAAGACCCCTCACCCCCTTTTTTGATATTTTTTTTGGTGACGAAATTTTCTGATGCCAAAAAAAAAAGAGAGCCACTTGGGTAGCTCTCCAGATCATCAGGGTGCATCTACTTAACACAGTATATCAGGTTTGGCATGAGGGGCAAGACCCCTTACCCCGTTTTTTTAAAATTTTTCTTCAGATTCATCGGTATGACCGATAATTTGTGAACTACCTACTGCGAGGCGATAATTGACGCTGTTGGTTTTGGTGCAAAGGGGAGGATTACTAGATAGCCAAAAACTTCTACAAACCGCATATCTCTCAGTAAATCAACTATCCAGTGTTTTGCGCTTTAAGGTTCTAATCAGTTCTCTTAGGACATCATTTTTGGATCTAACCGTGGCTTCACAATATTTCTCCAACAACTCATACTCATCTTCGGTTAGTCGGAAATTTAACCGTTTTGTTAGTTTGTTCATCACAAAAGTGAGTCAATTTGATGTACAATTTGATTGTACTCAAGGTGTGGCGTTAATGGCTTACAAAGCATTTAGAATCAAGCTAAAGTTAAACAACCAACAGAGAACCGTGATGGCACAACACGCAGGTTATTCGCGTTGGGTGTATAACTGGGGACTAAGGCTTTGGGAAGAAGCATACAAAGATGGGTTGAAACCAAGCGTGGGGATGCTGAAGAAGTTTTTCACCAATCATGTCAAGCCACAGTACCAATGGATGAGCGAGTTGTCATCCAAGGTTTATCAATATGCGTTTATAAATCTAGGAGAGGCTTTCAAGCGTTTTTTCACCAAGAAAGGTAAGTATCCGAGATTCAAGAAAAAAGGCAAATCAGATAGCTTTGCGATTGATAATTCCGGCGCACCAATTAAGATAGGTGGCTTGCGTCACAAGTTACCTTTTGTTGGGTGGATACGCACTTATGAAGCGTTGCCAGAATATATTACAAAGAAGGTAACAATTAGCCAGCAGGCGGGTGACTGGTATCTCAGTTTTCATGTTGAAATACCCGATGTTGACCTGACGCCAAAAAGTGTTGAGCGGGTGGGGGTTGATTTGGGCGTTAACGCGCTAGCGACTCTTAGTACTGGTATTGTGTACCCAAATTTGAAAGCGTACCGCAAGGCAAGGCATAAACTAGCAAAGCTGCAACGAAGAGTGAGCCGCAAACAAAAGGGATCTAATAACCGTCACAAAGCCAATATAAAAGTTGCTCGTCAACACAGACGGGTCGCAAGCATTCGCAACGATTATTTGCACAAAATCACGACGTATTTAGCCAAAAACCACGGTGAAGTTGTGAGCAGCGCGTTGGGCGGGTTCCCCGACTTGAAGCGACTGCGAACCCGAAGGGTGATTGAAGATCTGAATGTGTCGGGCATGTTGGCTAACCATAAACTGGCATCTGCAATTGCCGATTGTGGGTTCTACGAGTTTCGTCGCCAGCTTGAATACAAGTGTCAGCGCTACGACTCAAAACTGGTGGTAGTTGATAGGTTCTACCCCAGTTCGCAGATTTGTTCTAGTTGTTGCTATAGGCAGAAAATGCCACTGAAGGAACGCGTTTATGTTTGTCCTGTTTGCAATGTTAGTCGGGACAGAGATTTGAACGCAGCGATAAACCTATCCAACTGGGGTCGGCTTGATCGAGGATGCGCCTGTGGAGCAAGTGCCGCCGACGGTTTGTGACGAAGCAGGAAATAAACACTTTAAACAACTTTGTCTGTTTTGACTAGATTTTATGGAGCAGTACGACTTTAAAGAGCTTGCTGAACTTTACAAAAACGCGCTCCTCAACGACGTACTCCCATTTTGGGAAAAACACTCGATTGACTGGGAGCAAGGCGGCTATTTCACCTGTCTTGATCGCGAGGGTAAGGTTTATGACACAGATAAGTTTATCTGGCTGCAAAACCGCCAGGTGTGGACTTTTTCCATGCTTTACAACCAGTTAGAAAAACGCGAAAATTGGCTGAAAATTGCCAGCAATGGTGCTAATTTTCTTACCCAACATGGTCGAGATGCCGAGGGTAACTGGTACTTTGCACTAACCCGTGAAGGGAAGCCACTGGTTCAGCCCTACAATATCTTTTCTGATTGCTTTGCAGCAATGGCATTTAGTCAATATGCACTCGCCAGTGGCGAAGATTGGGCAAAGGATGTGGCGATGCAAGCTTACAACAACGTTTTGCGCCGCCAGGACAACCCGAAGGGCAAATATACCAAAACCTATCCCGGTACGCGCCCAATGAAATCTCTGGCTGTACCGATGATTTTAGCCAACCTGACTCTGGAAATGGAATGGCTCCTGCCCAGCGAAACCCTTGAAAACGTCCTGACTGCTACTGTTCAGGAAGTGATGAGGGATTTTCTAGACCAAGAACGGGGGCTGATGTACGAAAACGTCGCCCCCGACGGTTCCCACATTGATTCTTTTGACGGACGGTTAATTAACCCCGGTCACGGTATCGAAGCGATGTGGTTTATCATGGACATCGCGCGCCGTCGTAATGATACTAAAACGATTAACCAAGCGGTTGACGTGGTGCTAAATATCCTGAATTTTGCTTGGGACAGTGAGTACGGCGGGTTATATTACTTTATGGATGTAGACGGTCATCCCCCACAGCAATTGGAATGGGATCAGAAACTGTGGTGGGTTCATTTAGAGTCTTTGGTTGCATTGGCAATGGGCGATCGCCTGACAGGGCGTGAGGCGTGTTGGGAGTGGTATCAAAAGATGCACGATTACGCCTGGTCGCACTTTGCCGATCCAGAATACGGTGAGTGGTTTGGCTACCTTAATCGGCGTGGGGAAGTGCTGTTAAATCTTAAAGGTGGTAAATGGAAGGGCTGCTTTCACGTCCCGCGTGCGTTGTATCTTTGCTGGCAGCAGTTTGAGGCGTTGAGTGCAAAGTCAGTTTAATCTGTGCTGGCATAGAATTTAAATTTTAAAGTGGAAGCAGTTACATCTGATGGATGCCATGATTGCTACACCAAAGCGATTCACAGTAGTTAAAGGCGGAAGCCCACGAGTATGTGGGTGACGAAGGAACCCACATATGTCCTTTAGCCGTGGGAGGAAGCCACAGGCACTTTTAAGTGCCGTCCCCATCTTTCAACTAATTCGCTAACACTGACCCCTTCAGATTCGGCTACTTGTTTTAAAGTATCCCAAGTAGAAGGAGTTAACCAAATCGCTTTTCTAACCTTTGCTTCATCATAAAACAAAGGTTCGTTCCTCATTGCTTTCTTTTTAGGTCTTGGTGTTGACATTTTTCAGCTAGGTACACTAAGCTAACTGTAGGTCGAAAAGGAAAGAAGAGTCAAGATGCAGGTTAGTTACCAGTACAAGTTGCGTCCTAAGCAAAGTCAATCAAAAGTCATGGATTCATGGTTGGATATGCAGCGTAGTTTGTTCAATTGGTTTTTGGCTGACCGCATTGACGGCTATTATCAAACCTTTATTATGGGTGAGTATTGCGATATCAGAACAAAAACTGAGCGATGCCCATTAACTTGTTCGTTGAACAAGAACTCAAATCTGCATAATCCTTGGAAGAATCCAGACAAAAACGGAGTAATTAAAAAGCGCTCTTGCTCTTTAATGCAAGATGCTTATTTGGCAGAAATAAAGCAGGCTAGACCTTGGTACAAAGCAATCCACTCAAACGTGTTGCAGATGCTGGTGAAGCGTCTTGACACAGCAATGGAAGGGTTTTTTAAACATGGTCGTGGTTTTCCTTCATTTAAGAACAGATCTAACTTTCGTTCTTTCCAGTACAAGCCAGGTGACGTTAAACTTGATGGGAATAAAATATATCTGCCATCAATAGGGTGGATGCGTTTTTATAATTCTCGTCCTATTCCACAAGGATTCCAGATTCGTACTGTAACGCTGCGTAAAAAAGCAGATGGGTGGTACACGAGTATATTAATTAGGGATGATTCAGTTCCTGATTTTCCAACTCCAAGAGAAATTAACACTCTTGTGGGATTGGATATGGGATTAACAAAGCTCGTTCATTGCTCAGATGGTTCTGACTTTGCAAATCCCCGTCCTAGTGCTTCTAAAGAAAATAGACGTACTTTAAAGATTAGGCAACGACGCCTATCTAGGAAAAATATTGGTAGCGCTAATCGCAAGAAAGAGGCACAGAGAGTTGCTAGACTTCACAAAAAGCACGCCGATAAACGTAGTGCTTACCAATGGTTTGTTGCCAACAAAATAGTCAGTAAGGCTGATGCTATCAGCGTAGAACACTTGAACATCAAAGGGACGAAGGCAAAGTGTAAACCTAAGCCTGATGATGTTAAACAAGGTCGATTTCTCAAAAATGGTCAATCTGCTAAACGCGGTTTGAACCGTTCTATTTCAGATGCTTCATGGGGAAGTTTGATAGAAAAAATTCAGTACGCGGCTGCAAAGTCGGGAAAAAGATTTTTCAAAGTAGATCCAAAAAACACGAGCCGCACTTGTTCTAAATGCGGCGTTGTAGACGCTTTATCTCGCTTTGGAGAAAAGTTTGTTTGCACATCATGCGGACATGAAGCGCAGGCGGATAAGCAAGCTGCTCTTAACGTCAAGATTAGAGCCATTAAAGACAATCAGCTTGTTATTAAAAAATTCAAGAAGGTACGCAGGGACTCTGCGGAACCCAAACAATTGACATTGTTTGAAACGCCCAACCCTGAATTAACAGGGATTAAAAGGAGATACCGTGCTAGAAATAGCAAACGCGGTGTGCCTGGGAACCCGCCAACTCAATTGAGCTTATGGGATATTGGAGACTTGGCTTAGTCTTCAAGAATCCCACCTCTAGAAGAGGTGGGAGTGTCAAAATCGACGAATACCATCGACTGATTGAACTTGGATTTTTGACGGAGGGAGACAGGATTGAATTGATTCGGGGAGAATTGATCCAAAAGACTGCAAAGGGAACACCTCATACATTTTGTACAACCCGACTTTGCCGCCAATTGAATCGGCTTTTGGGGGATCAAGCAGTTATCCGTGGACAAGATCCGATTACTCTAGCCAATCACAGTGAGCCTGAGCCGGATGTGGTTATTGCAAGAGGAAGACATGAAGATTATCTTGCTCACCATCCCTATCCCGAAGATATTTTACTTGTTGTTGAAATTTCCGATTCCACATTGGCTTATGACGAAACAACGAAGCTGACGTTGTATGCAGAAGCAGGAATTGCCAATTATTGGATTGTCAACTTAAATGCTTACCAATTAGAGCGTTACAGTCAGCCTTATCAAAGTATTCAAGGTAAATTTAACTATCTCAGGAAGCAGATTTCTCTGGCGAATCAGTCAGTGCCAATTCCTGGGTTTGAAGATGCCTTATTGGATTTGAGTCGGATTTTTCCAAGGGGTGCGATCGCTGACTCGTAAGGTAGGTTAAACTATAAAGCTAAGTAGGTGGACAAAAGTAAATACAACTGTGTAAACAAAAGTTAAGGGTAAATTTACAAGTTCTCGTCAACAAGTACGAGACTGTGAATTAAAACGAAAGCGTTCGACCTTGTATCCTTTTTTATCAGCTCGTGTGTTGATTGCCTGAATCACAGCGATTGCCTTCGGCACTGCGCAGAGCGCAATCGCGTTCATCTTAGTGAGGATGACTTTGAGGCAGCAGTACTTGATTTTTTAGGAGTTGGTTCTACAGCGCTAGCAATTGGAAGATTAAAGCCAGATAAAACTACTTATCAAAATGGATATGTAGGAGTATTTGGACTCAATGCAGACGGTAGCGCTTTAAGTACTGGACAACTCTCTGCACTGAGTGATGAGCTTAACCGTAAAGCGTCGTTATTGACTGGAAGAGCGAAGACTATCAAAACATTCCTGAAGAACAAATAAGACCGTACGACCCAAAAGAAGCAGCAAAGAAGCTGGGTCATGAGATTGAGAATCTTCATATCAGAGCAACGGCACTAGAGCAACAGTTAAATCGGCTGGTGGCTTAAGCGCGCAGATAAAGATGACACGCTCCGCCATTTGGCGGAGTCCGCTTAAGCGTGGGGATTTAACGGGCTTTGGTTGGTGTCACATTTGGTAAGCGAAAAACCGGACAAGTCGAAATTGCCCCAGAAATCAACTATTGCAGCAGATTGATTATTCCTCCCGTTGTGAACGAGATAAATGCCCCAACGTGTAGCATACCCCTAAAACGGCTTATTTTCGTTGGTAGCTCACTTGTCGAAAATAACCCGCAATCATGAAGTAATGGAAAGCATGACCTATTCAGCTTCAAGCCATCCTCTAACTGTTTCAGCAGGAATACTAAAGAGTGGATGATTAAAAATTTGTTTTAATGCTTCCAGCCCCCCAGCTTTTAGGGCGTCTAGTAACCTAACTTTTAATTTTGGGTTACGTTTAATTTCTTGATGAATTGTTTCAGCAACTGCCGTTTCTGTTGTTGTGGGGTTAGTCTGTGCTAGTTGATTAAGGAGTCGCTGAATTTCTGCTGCCGCGTCAGCCAAATTTTGTCTTTGTTCTTCTGTGTAATTATGTTGGTTGAATGTAGGTTTACTACCTAGTTGCGCTGTATCAATAAACTGGGTATTAGAATTTCTTTGGTCGTATTTAGATTGATAAGATTCTGACATAGAATTACTCTCCGCTTGATTTGTAACATGAATAATATTTTGAATAGGTGTAGATGCCATTATCTCTACAACCACCATTATATTTGCACTTTGGTGACGGTATATTATCTGATCATCTTTAGCTTTTAAGTCAGCATGATATTCTTTTTCAAGAATCTTTTTTTCATATAATGCTTTAGCCTGAGCTTCAATCTCTGCTTTATTAGCTTCTGATGGAACTTCTAGCCGAATTACAAAAGCACCACCACTTTTCTTTTCAATCGCTTGGACTGATAAACTTTTTTCATTATTTTTAGCTTGTAGTTCTTGAAAGGAGAAAAAAAATGCTTTCCAATCAATACCATTACGAAAAATGAGGTCAACTGTTTCTAAAGCTTTTTGAAATAGGTCGGTAAACTCCCCAGGGTTAAACTCTCCGCTGCTTGGGCGGCGTCCTTGAGGATCACTTCTCAAATACACGTACTGGCAATCAATATTATCTAGCTTTGTAGCAGAGTTAATATTCCAGTCTTCCAAACAAGCACCTGTAAACTTTGCACTTGTAAAATCTGTTCCTAGTACTTGAGTTCTAATCAGTTTAGCCCCGATGAGGTTAGCCTGACTAAAGTCAAGTCCACTAAGTTCAAGGCTGCTGAGATCAGCATTGCTGAGATTAGCCTGCTTGAAGTTAGCATTGGTGAGGTTAGCCTTTGTGAGGTCAGCATTGCTGAGGTCAGACCTACTAAGGTTAGCCTGCTTTAAGTTAGCACTGATAAGATTAGCATAACTGAGATTCGCACTGCTAAGATCAGCATAACTGAGATCCGCACTGCTAAGATCAGCATAACTGAGATCCGCATATTTGAAGTCAATAACTGCACTATAATTTTTGCGTCTCCACTCATTCCAATCTTTTGCGCTTTGCTTCAGCAAGCGTATATACTCGTTATTTGCCATTGTGGATTTATCCTACATGCTTTTTTACTAAAACCTTTTTCAGTAAAGCTTACAGTTTTTGAATAACATTTGTTTTATGCATTGCCGCTTTATTTAACAAGAAAGGCAGAGGGCAGAGAGCAAAAGGGATTTATCCCTTCTCCTGAATGCACGAATCGTCTGCACGACCAGAAAGGAGCAAGAGTCTAAGTCCCCCACCATAATCTTTGATTTGGTGGCTTGCAATTGGTAATGGGTTGGAAGCCCCCATCATATTGCATTCCTTCTGCCTCCTGTCTTCTTCACTAATCAATGATAGTTAATTGTAAAAAATATTACTATCATCAGCAAAGTTAAAAGACTAAGCCTCTAATTATGTCTGCTTTTTAAGCAATCGCAGCACATCTTTTCTGTTTGCAGTTATTACGTCATGTACTAATGTTTTCCAATCTTCTTCAACTTTTTGATTTTCTTTTTTCTGCTTGGCTCCATGCCAAAGTTTATCTTGAATTTCCTTTTTTTCACAAAACTCATGCCATTCTGTCTCAATATCTTCCCCACCAAAAGCTAAAGTCATAAACTTGTCAAATTTGGTGAATGCTTGCTCATTTGGATAATTTAGCTTTGTTTGTAATTTCTTTTTGCACTCCTCAACAAATTTATTACGTAAAAAATCAATTTTATTTTGAATCTTTTGAATTAGTTCTTTCTTTAAACCGGTAGCTAGAGCATCTATAGGGGTATCAGTACTACTTTCAAGTTGAGAATTTTCATCATCTTGATTGTTAGATGCCAGTGTTTGATTTAGTTCTTCTTCTGAACCGATAGCTGGAGCATCTATAGGGGTATCAGTACTATTTTCAAGTTGAGAATTTTCATCATCTTGATTGTTAGATGCCAGTGTTTGATGTTGATTAGACTGCTTGGATATTATATCATTTAGATACTGCTCAGAAATAGGATCAATCTGTTGATCTGGTAACAATTGAGCAAGGGGATCTCCAATCCAACCCAGGATTATATCCCCAGACGCATAACTTGATTTTTGAATTTCCTGAAACGCTTCTCTAAGCTGATCTGTATTAGGCGGAAGTTGTTTTTCTATCTCATTAAGAAACTCAATTCCTTCGTGCGTCGTCAATTCTTTAAGATTCCCATCATTAGATAAGATTTTCACTACTGATAATTGCAAATCTCTTTCTGATTCTATTAGCGCCTGCGCTAGTAAGTTCATCTTTTTTACAAATTCATTTCTGAGTTCAGAAACACACAAATAATAAGCAACTTTGTATGATTTATGGCGATTATAAAAACCGATTATTTTTTTCGATAATGGATTTCCTTCGTCATCTGTTTGACACGATTTCACAACTTCATCTACTTTTTTGCTAAATTCATTATGAGGTTCAGTTTGTTGAGTTAAAAGTTCTTGTTGCCTATCAATCATTTTACCATTTAGAGGTTTCCAAAACTGCTCCTTAAACCAATGGCTAAATCCTCTTTCTCCTGGTTCACTATAATTTTCTAAAAGATGTATGGCTTTTTCTAGCTGTTCATTAATTTCTCTCTGAAGATTTACTAAAACTTCATCCTGTGATTCTAAATATTTCTCAGATACGAAGTGAATATTTTGAGTTAAATTTTCAAGTACTGGTTTCAAAATGTGTTTTTGGACTTCCTCAACATCGCTACAGTCTGCAATAACTGCTTGAGAAACTTTAATTTCTTGTAAATCTATGGTTCTTTTAAAGCGCTGACACGTTTTAAAATTATCCTTTTCTTCACTCTTTCTATAATTTAAAACCATAAAAGAACACTCGTTGATTGGAAATCCTTCTAGCGCTCTACAAGCTATTTCATATATTTCTCTATCGGATTTTTTCCAATCATCACCATCAGAGTCAGGTTTACGAACAAAGAGAATAAAGTCAATATCCTGTTTGAGAGTTTTAATTAATAATTCTGTATCAAGGATAGTATCACCAAAACCTGGTAAATCTATTACTCCAATATGCCCCACTTCCTGATTCTGAAATTGACAACGTATTCCCAACTCTTTTACAGCTAGATATTTGCTATTTTTTCCATCATCATCACTAATATATTTTTTGATATCTTTTCTATCAATTATTTCAGGTGGAATATTAATGAATGATTTATATTCTTGATATTTTCCATAATACAATTTTCCCAGTGTTCCATATTGATATCTAGCCTCTGTATCTCGTAAATGCTCAGAAAGCCAAGAAAAATAATGTAGCTTTATCGCACATATTTTTGGTTTCTACGGGGTTATACGGTTAGGTGCAAGATGTGAGGCAACTTCCAGACTTGAACCAAAGACCACCACCCATCTTGGCGCGTACATTAAAAGTATCACCTGCAAATACTCCAGCCAAAAACCTCCAACCGATACGACGCGATCGCCAAGCCCCAGCAGTAGAAGATTCATTTTCGTAAATCAAGTTACCAAAGTCTGTAAAAGTGCTGTTGGCATACTTGGACACAACAACATCAAAAATTGTTCTGGTATTGTTTGCCCCAATATTGCCAGCCGCCTCAAAAAGCAGATTGATATGTAGCAGGTAATTTCCATCTGCTGGAATCGTGATATCACCATTGGTAGCAAGAACAGTGCCTGTATTTATGACTCTATTATCCCAAGCAATGACTGTGTAACCAGATGTTGTGATGTCTTGCTGTTGCACTCTATGAACATAAATCAGAGGACGAGGAAGCACACCAGCAGGAACTGCATCGGCGATCGCATCTTCAACATAATCAGCCGTGACTATCTCGCTCGGTTTTTCTGTATCAGCTACAGGATATGTCATAACTGAACGCTTTGCAGATTGCCCTGTAAAAACTGGGTTCATTCTTGTCGGTGTATCTGCCTTGAGAGCATATGGAGATGAATCAATATTTCCAAGAGATGCGATCGCTGCCCTTGGACATCGAATTACCTTTGATGATGACGGGATTGCTTTTGTAGAAGATGCTGGATCTCGTGTAAGTGGGTGGACAAAAATAAACCAACTATGTAAAGAAAGATGAAGGAGATAGCTTTGTGGCGCTCAAGTCCCAGAATAGGTCATCATGACCGAAGTACGGGTATTAATTGCAGCCATTGAACTATTACCTCATCCGACACTGAAACATCCCCATTTTCAGCTTTTGCAATTGGCAAAGCTAAAATAGTGTCTAGTTGTTCTTCCTAGGCTAATATGAGCGTAGCAGAATTGTTATCGACCTTACGAAATCTGTCTCGTGCAGAAAAATTACAGGTCATGCAGTTTTTAGTTCAAGAACTGGCAGCTGAGGAAGAAGCATCGTTGCTGCAACCTGGAGCGACCTATCATGTGTGGTCTCCATATAATTCTCATGATGCTGCCCAGAAGCTAGCCACGCTCCTGGAAGAAGACAGACAGGCAAGTGATGCTTAACGCTCAAAAGTTTCCCTTCATTGAAGGACGTGATGCGTTCGGTGATATTGACGCAGTATCGCGATTACCTCTAACACTGAGTTACCAAAATTCTGTTGTAGAAGTTGCAGGGTTGCTAGACACTGGAGCCAGCATCAATGTCTTGCCATATAGCGTAGGTATTCAGCTAGGAGCTGTTTGGGAAGAGCTGAATACCTCCGCTTGCTGGAAATCTAGCACCCGTCGAAGCAAGAGGATTAGTTTTTTGACATCCTCACCGCCTTAAAAGGAACGGTGATTCCTCACCACGCCATAACCTACTTGTAGTAGGAGGATGGTCGCCGAATGGGGTTGACGCTTCAATGAGAACAGCTTGGAACCAAGTCTTACACTCTCTCCACATCCGTTTTAAGTCTCGGAATGTCCTTCCGCGACTAATCGACTGCAAACTATTAATTTTTGACTTTTTCCTCTGGGATGGATTTATGTTTACTACCATTGCCCATTGGTTTTTCTCTACGCCTGCTCTCATCGTAGCTGTTTCAACGCGTCTTGAGCCTAGAGGGGGATTGTTAAGTCCAAGTGTATCTTACCACAAAGCCGTCCTACAAGGACGGGGCTTGTATCCCATTATTTTCGGTCAGCCCAAATCGGCACTTTTGCACCTGTGCGATTGGTGTTTGCATGGAGCCTCACGGATAATGTGCCATTACTGTTGGGGCGTATGAACTTTTTCTTGGAATTTGATGTCTGCTTCTACCGTTCCCAAATGGCATTTGAATTACGTCCAAAGCCCTAAGCTAGTTGGTATAACACCTCGTCACACCCGACTGGCGATCGCTCATCTCCTATGATGAGTTAAACTACGCAGGCACTGTACTACCAAAGCGTGATGTCTGATGACAAGCCGCGTTGCGTCTACGTTGTTTTCGTACGGTGGGTTAAGCTATGACCGACGGGTGAGGGTATCAGCTACAACAGATAGCATTTGGCTGATAAGCTAATTAAAGTAACGAATAATGCACCTTTAGGCATGGAATTTGAGTGGAATCCCGATAAAGGAGACACAAATCTTAAAAAGCACGGCGTTTCATTCCAGGAAGCCGCTACTGTATTCGGCGATGCCTTATCGATAACCTTTCCAGATCCTGATCACTCGATAGGAGAGAGCCGATACGTTACTATCGGATTATCCAGGTATGGTCGCTTGCTGCTGGTTTCTCATACCGACAGAGATGAGCATATCCGGATTATCAGTGCCAGAGAAGCAACAGGGCAAGAGCGGAGGTTCTATGAGGAAGGAGATTGAGAACGAGTTTGAGGATGAGCTACGTCCTGAATATGACTTTTCCAAAATGACAGGTGCTGTTCGGGGGAAGTATGCAGAACGCTACAAAGCTGGAACTAATCTTGTGTTGCTTGATTCTGACGTAGCACAGGCATTTCCAACTGATGAGTCTGTCAATGAAGCATTACGGTTATTAATGCAAATCGCTCAACGCCAAGGCACCCAAGAGCAATAAGCCTTGGACATTGTGCCGGCGTAACTCTAGATACTCCTACGCCACACCATACCCCGTATACTCTCTTGCATAAACAGGCTGTAATCCTAAGACAAGATCTTCCTTTGGCACACCCATTGCTACCACTCGTAAGTCACAGGGTATGAGGGGTCTGAAGTGAATACACCTTGAGACTTCGTTGTGCGATGATGCATAAGCGCAAAGCGCATGCCCGAGGCAACCCCTAGCGTGTCCGCAGGGCTTACGGCGATGCTCCTCCGGAGCATCGCTAAGCGCCATCGCAATACTTGCAACATTTTTATACAGACCTGACGTAAAACTTACGCTACCATATCCCCTATTGCCTTCATACAATCACGTGGGGAGTCGCGCAGGTCAAAAACAAACATGACGGAAAATCTCAGGACACAGGACACTGACAATTTGGTTGCCATTGCCGATCAATTCGCCCTCCAGGGGAAAGTTACGGCTGTTCAATCATTTGGCAGTGGTAATATTAATGACACCTTTCTAGTCACTCTGGATTCCCCAGGGGAAAAGCATTTTGTCCTGCAACGCATCAACACGCAGGTGTTTCATCAGCCCCAACTTATCATGCAGAATATGCGTACATTCACTGAGCATATTCACGAACGTTTACAACGTACCCCCCTTAGCCGTCGTTGGGAAGTGCCCCGCGTGTTGTTGACCAAGGATGCTCAAGACCACTGGAGGGATGCTGATAACTCGTTCTGGCGGGCAATCAGCTTTATTGAAGGCTCGCAGTCTTTCGACACAATGGACAATCAGGAACACGCCCAAGAAATCGGCTATGCCCTGGGGATGTTCCATAATCTTATCAGCGACCTGCCGCCTGAAAAACTTGCTGACACCCTAGAAGGGTTCCATATTACGCCGGTGTACCTTCAGCACTACGACGAAGTTTTAACGAAAACTACCCCGCGCCAATCTCCGGAAGTGAATTATTGCTTGCAGTTTGTGAGCGATCGCCAAGTCTGGGCGCATGTCCTGGAAAATGCCAAAGCCACAGGCGATCTGCCACTACGCCTCATGCACGGCGATCCAAAAATCAACAATGTTATGTTCGACACTGCTACCCAGCAAGCCGTCAGCGTAGTAGATCTCGACACCGTTAAGCCGGGTCTGGTACATTACGACATTGGCGATTGCCTGCGTTCAGGCTGCAATCGAGCCGGAGAAGAAACCGAGCAGTGGGAAAGCGTTCATTTCGATACTGATCTGTGTCAGGGAATTCTACAAGGCTATCTTTCTGTGGCAAAAGCGTTTCTCACGGAAAATGACTATGCCTATATATACGATGCAATCCGTCTGCTCGCCTTTGAGTTGGGAGTGAGATTCTTTGCTGACTATTTAGCAGGGAATGTTTACTTCAAGGTTAAGCATCCAGAACACAACCTTGCAAGGGCGCTTGTCCAGTTTAAGCTTACCGAGAGCATCGAATCTCAGGAAACAACGATTCGCAACATCATCCAGGATATGAAATGAACGACCAGACGTTTAAGATGCAACCTTTCCCCTCTGCTAAACCGATACCTGATTTGAAAATTGCAGGCAATATCGCCCGACAAGGGAATCAATTTACCATCCACTACGCGCTTCTCGGCGATGTTAAAGAAGTCGCGTTCGCCGCACCTTCAGACACACCAGCACGAAAGCACGAACTGTGGAAAGACACTTGCTTCGAGTTCTTCCTAGGCATCAAGAATTCTGATCAGTATTGGGAATTCAACCTCTCCCCCGCCGGAGACTGGAATATCTATCGCTTTGATGCATACCGTCAAGGGATGCAAGAGGAAACAGCGTTTACGGCACTCCCGTTTAGCATCCAGCATCTATCGGACGGTTTAGCGATCGCCCTGGATGTCGAACTAGATAAAATCGTCCCAGCAAACCAAGCCATTGAGGTTGGTATCACCACCGTCATCAAACACAAAGACGGTGAGGTGTCTTACTGGGCATTGACTCATCAAGGAACTGAGGCTGACTTTCACCGACGAGACAGTTTCATCATTACGTTGTGAAATCCAATATCAAGTTGGTAAAGGCATATGGTTCTTTGTTAAATACGATGCTTTGACCAACCAATTTGGCGATTTCTAGCAGATTTGTAACGGGACGTGTGTAGCTACCATTGGAATGTCCGAAGGTTTGTTGAGCCACAGTCAGGTTTTTACAGGCTCGCTTTCTACCTGAAATACGAAAATCAACTTTCTTTACCAATCTTCTTTGCAGCAGATTGCACTTTAGTTCTGATTTTCTGAGGTAGGGGAACGTATCCCAGTTCTGTACTGTATTCCTGGCCTTTAGTCAACGCCCACTCAACAAATGTCTCCAGAACCTGAGCTTTTTTAGGGTCTTGATATTTGTTATAAGTGAGGAGCCAAGTGTAGGTAACAATTGGGTAAGACTGAGCTTCGGCTGGATCGGTGATAAAAGCAATCAAGTTCTTGGCAGGTAATTCTACTGCCTCCAAAGTTTTAGCAGCTGACTCTAGTGTTGGCATAATGTAATAACCAGCTTTATTTTCTAAAGCAGCCATAAGTAAATTATTCAGCGTGGCATAGGCATACTCCACATAGCCAATTGCTCCTGGCGTTTGTTTAATTTGAGCGGTCACACCTTCATTACCCTTAGTACCAACACCGATCAGCCACTGGATAGTTTTACCCGATCCAACTTTGTTTTTCCACTCCGGGCTGATGGCGCTTAGGTGTTGCGTGAACACACTTGTGGTACCACTACCATCAGAGCGATATACAACCATAATCGGCAGATTGGGCAAATTTACCCCCGGATTAGCTGTAGCAATTCTAGGGTCATTCCAATTCGTGATTTTTCCTAAAAAGATATCTGTGTAGACCCGACGTGGTAGCTTCAGACCAGTTGCCACATTGGGTAAGTTGTAAGCTAGCACTATAGAACCCGCAGTTATGGGTAAAGTTATCACACCCCGTTTAACCTTAGCTGCTTGTTCATCTGTAATTGCCACATCACTCGCTGCAAAGTCCACAGTACCTTTGATAAACTGTGCCACTCCAGCACCACTCCCAATTGATTGATAGTTAATCTGCACATTGGGATTTTGCTTGTTGTACATTAAAAACCAGCCCTGGTACAAAGGCGCGGGAAAACTTGCCCCTGCACCAACAAGAGAAATATTGTTACTGTTTCTGCGATCGCTAGCGCAGGAAGCAAGACTCAAGGAAACAGCAATTAGGGAGAGAAGACAAGCCTGTCGTAGAGATTGAAGTTGAGTAGACATACAAATCTTAAGGTCTTAAGTGACAAACGCTTGATTGGAACGTTACCACATTCAGTAGACCGAAAACTTTTGGCAAGCGTTCGCAACAATCAGGGTTTGAGTCAACGTTTTCGGGACTGACGAGAGCGATCCCAGGCATGTGGTCAGAGGTGAACCGATTGCACAGCCGATTGGATTGGGTTACCGGGGAGACCGAAAAGCTTCAAAGCAAGATTGCTCAATTGGCAGGATGAAATCAAACTTGAATTACTATGTCGTTCCCCGTCGGCGTGCGCCTGCTTTCACCCAATGCTGACAAGCACCTAAACGCTTAACTCACCCACCACAAGACCAGCAAGTACCAAGCGCCATACTTGGGCAAAGTCCGTGTCGATGTCCAGATCACTCCATTCGGATGCGTGAGCTGGATGGTGAAATCGAACCGTCGCTTGAAAAACTGCCTTCGCCGCTGCCTGCGGTGAAGCTACCCTAAACTCGTTACTGGAAATACCGCTCTCGATGATTTGAGCGATTTGGCTGACCAGTTCAGCAACGTGAGCTTGAACCACCCCTCGCGCCTCTTGGGCAATCGCCGAATAAGTTGCAAACAACTCCGGCTCGTCCAGGACTTTTTGACGCTTGAGAGTCATGAGTTGCTCAAACCATCGGTGCAATCGTTCAACAGCAGAACCTTGTTCTTCTGCAATCACTGCAAGTGGCGCGGAAACCCGATGCAGCCAGCGTTCTGCTACCGCATCGCGCAAAGCAGCCTTGCTGGGAAAATGCCGATAAATCGTGCCGTGACTCACCTCAAGAAAACGAGCCACATCGACTACCGTCGCCTTTGCCGGACCGTAACGACGCAAAACCTCTTCCGCTGCGTCGAGAATCGACTCTGGTGTCAAAGCTGAATCATTCATGCTACGGGTCTTTTACCTTTTCTCACTATCTAGCATCGCCATTTGACTTGCATCATAGCGATCGCCTGCCACTGCATCCACCGGCACTGCTGCCTCAATCCGGGCAAGATCATCCTCGCTCAAGTGCAGATCCAGCGCACCCAGTGCTTCATTCAAGCGATCGCGACGCCGCGCCCCAATCAGTGGCACAATGTCGTTCCCCCGCGACAGCACCCAAGCAATTGCCACTTGGGCAACCGTCGCACTCTGTTCTTGGGCAATAAGGCGAAGGGCTTCGACCAGCGACAAGTTGCGATCCAGATTCTCTCCAGAGAAGCGTGGCAGATGTCCTCGAAAGTCTTGCGCTTGTTGAGAGCGTTCCTTCGACCAGTGACCGCTCAACAACCCCCGTGAAAGCACTCCATAAGCGGTGACAGCAATGCCCAATTCACGCACAGTCGGGAGGATGTCATTCTCAATACCGCGACTTAGGAGCGAATATTCGATTTGAAGCCAGGTGATGGGATGAATCGCATGGGCACGCCGAATGGCATCTACCCCCGCTTCTGATAAACCAATGTGGCGAACATATCCAGCTTTCACCATTTCGCTAATCGCCTCAATGGTCTCTTCAATCGGCACCGTCGGATCGATTCGGGCTGGCTGATAGAGGTCAATGTAATCGGTTCCCAGTCGTTTCAATGTATAGGCAAGTGAAGTCTTCACCGCTTCAGGACGACCATCGAAGCCAATAAAGTTGCCCTCAGGAGACCGCAACGCACCGAATTTGACAGCAATGAAGACATCTTCCCGCCGCCGGACTGTGAGGGCTTCGTGTAGCAGCAGTTCATTGTGCCCCATGCCGTAAAAGTCGCCTGTATCCAGTAAGGTAACGCCTGCATCAAGCGCTGCATGAATCGTCGCAATACTTTCGGAGCGTGAGGCTGGACCATAAAAATCAGACATGCCCATACAGCCAAGCCCAAGCGCCGATATTGTTGGACCGTTTTTTCCAAGTTGACGCGACAACATAGCAACTTTTCCACTGTGATGATAAAACTATCATAATGGTACAACTGACAAATATCAATATTTGTCATTTCATACTTGTTAAGACCGTCCAACAAAGTGAGCCACAGCCTAAGCGTGCATCGACCAAACAATTCCACCCGTATCAAATAACAGAAGCGGTTGAAACGCCAAGCGTAAAAACCAAGCGCAACGCAGATATCAAAATTATACCAAACATCAACTCCGAGGTATTTGTCATGGACACGAAATTTATGCTGGCGGCTACAGTTCTGTTACGGTTGCGATCGCCGGCAAGGGCTCGCCTCCCTTTGGGCAGTCCGTCGCAGTGGCGCGTCTACATACATCTCAACATTACAGAGACTGCATCTGTCTTAGGGGAGAGACGATGCTATGCCTAGTGACATCTATATAAGGTTAACTGGAACCCAAAAAGACTTATACCGCTAAGTATTATTCTCAGGATTGATGCAGAATAAAGGGCGATCCGGTCATCCTAGAAATCATATCCAATGCTCTGAAATCAAAAAAAATGGCTGGACGACCAGAACGGAAAATGTTGAAACGCCAAAGCACTATCCTTGCTGCAAAAAACTTCTTGGCACAAATGGATAACGGTGCAATGCCGGAAGATTTGGGGTTTATTGCCAATGCTGCGGGGGACCTCGCACTCTTTTGGCATCTGATTGGCAATCCAGAGGAGATTCCCTTAGTAGAATTGCAGAGGTAGTATGAGCATCGTTTATTCATTCCCAGTATTCTAATTCACATGGCAAAGGCTTTTGTCTTTGAAATTTTCAGATTTTCTCCTATTACAAACTCTATGTGATTTTCTAATAAGAACTTGTAGCGTGTGGGGTGTGATCGCCTTCTGGTGTAGCCCAGACGCTGCGCGTGCCTCGCGGAGCGAGGAGCTTACGCGCTTGGCACAAGCCTCCTTTAGGACTTACGGCACTGGCACCGGGAGCAATCGCCGACAGGCGGGTGCTACGCACCATCGCAAGGGAGCGCACTGCCCTAAGGGCGATCGCCTTTAAAGCCAGGTAAGAAAAAGAAGTCACCAATAGGGGGATAGCTTCGGTGCTTTTTCTCCTCTTGTATCCAAACACTCTACACAGCGTTAATAAATTGATAACATTCTGATACAACAGTAGCCATCGTTTGAGAAAATTTAGGGTATTGCCTCTTCGTTTGGATAGTTATATGAAGAAATTGATTAAAGGTCTGCGCGAATTCCAATCTAGCTATTTTTCCACCCATCAAGAACTGTTTGAACAACTTTCTCATGGTCAAAAACCCAGGGTATTATTTATTACCTGTTCCGATTCGCGTATCGATCCAAACCTGATTACACAAGCTCAGCTGGGTGAATTGTTTGTCATCCGCAATGCTGGCAACATTATTCCACCATTTGGCGCAACCAATGGCGGTGAGGGGGCAACAATTGAATATGCTGTTCAAGCATTAGATATTCGACAAATTATTGTCTGTGGTCACTCGCATTGCGGCGCAATGAAAGGGTTAATGAAGTTAGACAGCCTGCGAGAGGAAATGCCGCTTGTGCATGATTGGCTTAAGTACGCACAGGCTACCCGACGACTGGTTCTAGACCACTACAGCCAATACTCGGGGGAAGAACTGTTAGAAATCATCATCGCCGAGAATATACTCACTCAAATCGAAAATTTGCGGACGTATCCGGTGATCCGCTCTAAGCTCTACCAAAGACAACTCAATATTTATGCTTGGATTTATCAAATTGAGACAGGAGAAGTTTTGGCATACGATCCACAAAAGCACGGCTATGTCTTGCTTCACAGCCAACCGACACAATCGGGGATAGATGAGATATCAATAAGCCCGCTTGCAAATGGCAATGGCGACTATTCTACCAAAACTCAGCCTGAGGCGTCTCAACCAAGCGACGAACTCGCGGTCAGAATAGATCAAGGGTTTCCAATGAGATCGCTTTCTCCAGAGCAAATGGAGCGAATTTATCGAGGATCTCGGGCAAAAAAGTGAAAGTGTAGAGTATGAGGTGTAGTGTGTAGAGGGGGCAGTTGTCTTGCTTTGTTCATTCGTTTGTGAAATGAAATGACTTTTAGCAAGATAGCTTTGTTGCCTTTGACACTCCCACGCCTTTAGTTATCTGTTTCTTGCTAAAAGTTTCCTCCACTACCAACGGGTTCCGCTTTCTCGACTGAGTTATCGTTTAATCCTAAAGTCAATTGCAGAGGAGTCCGTGACGGGTATGCCTTCACCACTTGTCGATACACCTCATAGTTAGTAGGTAGCGTCCTCTGTTGCTCACCCACTCTATAGTTCAGTTCGTACTTCACAGTTTTTAACAATTCGGGATTAGTTGCCTGTTGAAGTTTTTTACGTTGTTCCACTTCATCAACTGATGGTCGCGGCGGCAAAGCGGGCCACCATAGACCCTTCTCATCAGGACCAGTGACTGCCCCAGATGGCTTTAAGCCATTGCGATTCAGCAAAGAAGTGGTAGCAAAAGTTTCAAAGCGCGCTAAATTTTCATTGGCTAGGTCGTCGGCAACCTTTACTTGCCAGGTATAACGAGTAAGCGCTGTGGCTTCATACTGGTTAGTGGTTAAGGTGCTGCAACTGGTAAGTGTGAGCGTGGTCAGCACAGCCACTGTTGGGAGCAAAAATATTAGCTTTCCCATTATCCTTTTCCTCTGTAACTAGCTTTCTTGAGACTAGACGAAGTTACGGTATGGCGCAGGCATTACAGCAGTTTGCTGAGGTACACCTTTTCAACTCAACAGCCAGATATAGAGCAAATTTTACTTCTAGGGCAAACGCATCTAAATTAGTCTTGATAAAAAGTTTGGGCGTTGCTGAATTGAGGGATGAAATTTCAAAACTTAATGTTCAAAACCTTTGTCTTTGCGTCTTTGCGACGCCAGAGCCGGCACGAGGGAAACCCTCCAAAGGGCGCTGGCTCGTCTTTGCGCGTTCGCGTAGCGTGCCGACGTTCGTAGGCATAACAAAATTCATACTCGCCCAGCAGCAACGCCAAACTTTGGTTAATGGACTAACGAAAGAATCAGAATTTATCGTTTGACTGGTTTTAGCGCGTGTTAAAGCGAAACTCCCTCGGCATACAAGGAAGTTTCTTTGTGACTACTGCTGTGGCTTTGGCTTTGGCTTGGGCTTAGGCATTTCTTTTAACGTTCCCTTCGGGTTCCCCTTAAAATCACCTTTATTCGCTTTAAACGGTGGCTTTCCTGTTGATGCAGCCCTATCCTTACCAGATGCTTTCAATGCTGCTCTCTTTTCTGCGATCGCTGTAGCTTTATCATCCTTGCTCGCCTTCAGGAACTTTGGTGGCAACTCCAATGGCAATCCCAGTAACGAGTCAAATTCAAAAGCGTCCCGGTGCGGCATAAACCTTGCCTTAATCTGCACGAATACTGGTTTACCTTGTTCTTCTTTTGGGGCTTTGGGATTAAACCTAAACGGCGGCACCAGCGCGTCTCTCCAGAACAAAGGTAAATGACTGGCTTTCATGTATTTTACTTTTTTTGCTGGTTCCGATTGTTTAACATGATTCAGCCGTTCTTTAGTAAAATTCTTAAACACAGAGATACACGGTGTGCGGCACACAGGAATAAACTGCCACAGCCCGCAAAGTTTAAACTCCATGTCCTGAAGTTCTTCTGAGATTACCTGGGATTGTCGTCCTTTGTCAAAGCCGACGACTTGGAAGCCAACGTTGGGCGGCTGATCCCTTCCGGGAAAGTGGGTAAATTTCGGATAAACAACCAAGCGTTGGGTAGATTCGCCAGTCGCCTCTATCTCTTTCTTAAGGGCTTCGTATGCTCTTTTTTTGCTAGGGGCGTAAAACAGTGGGTATTCTTTGTTGCCAATGGTAATGGTACTTCTTTCATTCTCGCCCTCTAGTATGAAGTTTACCTTGCCACTGAGCACGCCAACGGCTTGGAAGAGGGCACCAGGCTCTTCTGGTTCGGTCTTCTGCTCAATAGCTTCTGCTGTAGGTTGAGACGGTACGGAGTCGTCTTTTTGTTCTTGCGCTTCATCCTTCGCTTGTTCAGGGGAGGATGAGGATTTTGGAGAAGGAACTTCAACAGGTTTTGCGCAAATAGTTTTTGCAGATGTCATAACTATAAGTAAGCACGTTTTTTTTAATGATAAACTTGGGAGAAAATCCCAAGTTTCGTTTTGATTGCAAAAGCCTTTGAACGCTCATCGCGGCAGTCCCCAGTCTCAGCGAAGCGGACTGGGTTCGTATAGCGGTCAATCAATGGGGTTCAATGCCCCTTTGATTGACAATTTTCGTATTAAATTACGAATTACTTCTGACTGAGTTCTTTCTGAGATCTCGCAATATTTTTGCAGGTGTTCAAATTCCCTATCGGATATTCGCGTTGTCACTTGCTTCATAGTTGTCAATCCGCTTTCAAGATGCTACCGTTTTAAGATAACAGACAAGTCGATATGTTATGGCTACTTTCGCGAGTTACTTTTAGGCTTTACCCATCAAAGGTACAAGTCAGTAAAATGCATTATTGGCGACGGCTTCACAAGGATTTATACAATGCTTGTGTTGAGCATCGCAAAACCTCTTACAAGAAGTTTGGTAAATCGGTTGATTACTTCGACCAACAAAATTGTTTACCAGAGTTCAAGGAGTATTGGTCAGAGTATAAAGAACTTGGTAGTCATGCATTGCAAGACACTGTTAAACGTGTAGATTTTGCGTTTAAGCGCTTCTTTAAGCTCAAGTCTGGGTATCCAAAATTCAAGTCAAGCCGTCATTACAAAGGATGGACTTATCCTTGCTCAGCAGGATGGAAAGCTTGTACCAATGGCAAAAACGGTTATCTAAAGATATCTAATTTAGGTAACTTAAAAATGCGTGGTCAAGCTAGAGACTGGGGCAAAGCTAAAACTTGTACAATTATATTTAAACAAGGGAAATGGTATGCTTCAATCACTGTTGATTGTGTTCCCACCCGCCCCCAAACTGATACAGGTGCTGTTGGTTTAGATTTTGGTACTCACCATGCTATTGCAGATTCTAATGGCAATGTAATTGAGAATCCCAGATTTGTAAAAGCTGCTCAAACCAAAATTAATCAAATAGCTAAAACTAGTCGTAGAAAAAGACCTCCGAGTAGAGGGGTGAAAGCTTCACGACGTTGGAGAAAAGCAAATAAATTAGTAGCCAAAATACAATCCAAGGTTGCTAGACAAAGGCAAGACTGGCAACATAAAGTCTCTACACAAATAGTTAGCTGTAATAGCTTGGTAGCGACTGAAAAGTTAAATATTAAAGGGATGACTCGCAAGTCTAAAGGCAAAAGAAAACGTCAAAAATCGGGACTTAACCGTTCGTTGCTTGACGTTGGGATTGGCAATCTCAAAGACTTGATTAAGTATAAAGTTACAGAGGCAGGCGGTTTTTATGTTGAGATTCCAACACAAAAAGTTAAGCCTTCTCAAACTTGTCCGAATTGCGGTCATCAGAAAAAGAAAACATTAGCACAAAGAGTGCATCATTGCTCTGAGTGTGGCTACCAATGTGATAGGGATGTAGCAGCAGCAATGGTGATGCTAAATTATGCAAGAGGTATGGAACGTGCCTCTACAGATGCTTCGGAGTTAACCTCTACAGGAGTGCGTTACGCTTCAAGCAAGTTGCTCAGATGAAGCGTCAGAAACGCACATCTCAGGCGTAGCCGGATGTGCGTAGTTCATTCTGCCGTATTTGTATGGTAGGCGACATCTTGAAGTTTTAGCAATTGGCGGGAGCTACTGCCCCGAATCGTTGTTATGTTTCCATCGCTCGTCTACTTGCTCAATCCGGCAACGGTGAGAGGATGTCAATAACCAAACTACGGCGGGTTTTTCCCATGCTCCTAAACGTCGATGCTCATCTTCCCTTTAAGCGTTCTCTAGTCTATGCTGCTTACCGAGACAAGCTCATCGATTTGGTACCCTACATGCCTTCCGTGCAACAAATTAAGTTCATATCAAGTAAAAAGGAAGACGGACTACTGCATTTGGTATACGAGTGGCATGGCGGTGCAAAGATTCCTAAGGTAGCGCGTACTTTTCTTAGCGAGGACTTGCTCGTGTGGACGGAGGAGCAAGTCTGGAATGAATCTGATTTTACGACTCAGTGGCGTATCAAGACCCACTTTTTCACAGAAGCAGTTTACTGTGTTGGCAAAAATCGCTTTTTGGAAGACGGTAGCGGCACTCTCATTGAAAGCCGGGGGGAACTCCAAATTGACCCGCACCAAATCAAAGGCACACCGCAAGTGTTGACAGCAGCAATTAGTCGCATTGTTGAGGACTCGCTGGCTAAGCAGGTCACACCTAATTTTTTACAAATGTGCGAGGGAATTCGTCAATACTTGGAGAAGATGAGAGTTTAGGAGGCTATTCACCAAACAGTGGACAAAGCTAGACATCTAGTTCTATCACTGGACAGATAGCCAGCCTAAGTCTTAAATGACTACGTTTTGAGGGTCACGACACCTACAGGTACTTTCCAGCCCGATCGCTCCCTTGCGCGGGCACAGAGTGCCAATGCCCTTTGGGCACGCTACGCGAACGCAAGGGAGGCAGTGCGCTCTGCGCCATCGGCGTAAGTCCTAAAGGAGGCTTGTGCCAAGCGCGTAAGCTCCTCGCTCCGCGAGGCACGCGCGTAGCGTGTCCTATCGGAGAAGGCGGCTCCTGCGGAACATCGCATCCCCACTTTTTACGATTTAATCATGTGAAAAGCGCTGTATGACAGGAAATCCGTTCACCAGCATCGGAATAAACACAAAAAAAAGGAGAGCCACTTGGGCAGCTCTCCAGATCATCAGGGTGCATCTACTTAACATAATATATCATTTTCGCCCTGAGGGGTGTCACCCCTTTTTTATGATGTTTACCTAAAGATAGTGTAAAGAAATTTCAAAACAAACAGTGGAACCTGTAGAGCAATACACTTGGTGATAAGACCAAAATCGTTATCACCATAGCAATGTAGAGATGTAGAGACGCTTTCATTCAGCGCGTCTCTACTAAAAATCCTTCACTGAACTGTATTGACCTGTAGAGACGTAGCAAACAACGTCTCCACAGAATTTAGCTATTAAGCTTCTTTTCCACCAATTGGTTAGTCAGTTTGGGTTCAGCAAGTTTGTTGGTTTTTTTCAGAACCTGTCCGACAAAGAAGCCTTTGAGGTTGGTGTTACCGTTGCGGTACTTTTCTAGTTCTTTGGGATTGGCTGCCATCACTTCATCAATGATCGATTCCAGTACACTGGGATCGGTGATCAGTTCCTTGCCTTTAAATAATTCCTCAGGAGAACGACCGTCTAGCAACTCTGGAAGCTTCTCTTTGGCTATGGCGTTGCTGATTTTCCCGTTTTCAATCCGAGTGATCACATCAGCTAGATTGGTCGGTGTTAGGGCAATTTCGGTGATGTTGAGTTTATTTTTGTTGAGGTAGGCGGCGACATCCTGAGTAATCCAGTTAGCAGCAGCTTTGGGATTTGCACCACTCACAATCACTGCTTCAAAATACTCAGCAACGGAACGTTCTTCTGTCAACACCCGTGCATCATAAGGCGTCAGCCCCAACTCATTTTCATAATGATGGCGTTTTTGTGCCGGTAGTTCAGGAAGTTGACTGCGCCACTCTTCTAATTGTTCATTTGAAACCTCAATTGGCGCTAAATCTGGTTCGGGGAAGTAGCGATAATCGCTAGAACCTTCCTTAACCCGCATACTAATTGTGCGTTGAGAGCCTTCTTCCCACAGGCGAGTTTCTTGTATAATACGTTCGCCAGCTTCTACCGCTGCGATTTGCCGCTCAATTTCGTATTCAATCGCCCGTTGGATGGCGTTGAACGAATTCATGTTTTTGATTTCTACCTTTGTGCCAAATTCCTTTTGTCCAACGGGACGCACGGAGATATTGACATCGCAACGGAGAGAACCTTCTTGCATATTGCCATCGCTGACGCCAAGGTAGCGTAGAATGCGGCGCAACTCTTGAGCATACTCCGCAGCTTCTTGTCCAGAACGCAAATCAGGTTCCGAGACAATTTCCACCAACGGTACACCTGCCCGATTGTAATCTACCAGGGAGTAGGTGGAACCGGAAAGGCGATCGCTTCCCGCATGTACCAATTTTCCCGCATCTTCCTCCATATGCAGACGCGTGATACCAATCCTTTTGCGAACGGGGTTACCCTCAGCATCGACTAATTCAATTTCTAACCAGCCATGTTCAGCAATGGGCAGGTCATACTGAGAAATTTGGTAATTTTTGGGTAAGTCAGGATAAAAATACTGCTTGCGGTCAAACTTGCTATATTTTGCGATTTGGCAATTAAGCGCCAAACCTGCTTTGACGGCGTATTCTAGAACTTTTTCGTTCAGTACGGGCAATACACCAGGCAAACCCATGCAAACCGGGTCAATGTTAGTATTGGGGTCACCACCAAATGCCGTAGAGCTAGAAGAGAAAATCTTGGTGTTGGTGCTGAGTTGACAATGGGTTTCCAGACCAATAATCGCCTCGTACTCAGTTTTTACTAAAGCAGCAGAAGTCATAAAATTACAAATTTGGGCATAATCCTTCTTCCGGGTACTATTTTAGCTTTGTTGGGACTTCCCCTAAGGACGGTTATCAGGGCAGAGTTTATCAACAATAATATCAGCGGTACGTTTTACCCCATTGACTTTGCTGATAGCAGTTTGTATTCGGCGGGCGTTGTGACGATAGGAATCATTCGTTAACACTTTTTGGATCGCCATCTTTAAGCGATCGCCATTAAAATCCTTCAGGGAAATAAACTCACCTGCGCCTACCCATGCTACCCTAGCAGCAATTCCTGGCTGATCATCTCCAATCGGAATTGCCACCATCGGCACTCCTACACTGAGGGATTCCAACACTGAGTTTAAGCCTGCATGGGTGATAAAAAGACTAGCACGTTTGAGCAGTTCCAGTTGCGGGGCGTACTTGACAACTATTGCTGAACCGGGCAATTCGCCCAAAGCTTCAGGATTCAAAGCACCACCTAAAGAGATGACCAGTTGTACATCCAAATCCTCACAGGCGGCGGCAATCCCCTGAAAGACTTCTACAAAACGATTTTTCAGCGTTCCCATTGAAGCATAGATCAGGGGGCGACCGCTCAATTTCTCGTAGGGAAAATCTACTCTTTTGCGTGCGTTTGGGTTGATGAAAGGTCCAGTGTAGTGAAAACACTTTGGCAAAGCGAGTCGGGGAAAGTCAAACTCAGGTGGTTGTTGGCTAATTTGCGCTTCTTTCGACCAGACATCAGTGAGTTGAGAATAGAGAGGCAAATTCCACTGCTTGCGGTAGGTTTGGATGGTTTTGAAACCCGATGACAAGAGCAGGTTCAACAGCGTGTAAGTCATTTGGTTACGCCACTGCGCCCACCATACAGGCTTAGGACTCCAGGTTGTGACAAACGGTGGCACATTCGGTTCTGGATTCATCATCAAAGCATTGCAGATTGTGACGAAGGGAATACCTAGATAATCGGCAATAGTACCGCCTTCTGGGGAAGCTTGATCCACTAGCATTGCATCGATGTTAGCTTCTGTGATGACAGCCGGAGCATTTCGCAGCCTGATGTCTACTAATTCTGTAAATGTTGTGACAGTGAATTTAAAGGCATCTAAACCGCTCAATTCCCCATCTATTTCCTGTAATTTTTGGGTTTTTCCCAAAGGAAATTCATCAGGGGCGATCGCCCGAAATTCTATTCCAGCTGCTTGTGCAGAAGCTTGAGCATCCAGAACGTTAATCAGTGTTACGCGATGACCCCGTTGCTGGAGTTCCTGTGCTAAAGCCATCATGGGATTGAGATGGCCAGGAACTCCCGGACAGATGATACCAAAGTGGGTCATGTTCCTCTATTTTCGTTGGGGAGTGGAGGTTTAGGAGATACGTTAGCTGTTTCCTTTGCCCTCACTTGTGATATTGGTTAAAGTGCTTAGGTCGTTCGGGTCTACCTCATAGGCAGCACCAAAGCCGATGACAAAGCGACCTTTGCTTGGCGTAAGTTTAAAAATGCGGAAGTCTGGTAAATCGCGCAATAGCTGAATAATTTCTCCGAAACGCGTTTCAAAGCTGTCAACAATTTGATTCCATAGCTCTGTATCGCGTTCGACTAACGTCGCTGTACAGTCAAAGGTTAGACGACGACGCGCAAAGATTTGCTTAGTTTGAGATTCCTCTTCTATGAATAACACACTTGCCTTGGGGACTGCATAGAGATTTTGAGTGTGGGTAGAAAGACCACTGACATAGATGTAAATATTTCTGCTTTCATCTATGACAAAAGGAGCATAGCTCGCATTGGGAATGTTATCTGCACTCACGGTGCTGATAACAACACTTTGGAACAAGTCGGTGAAGCTTTGATAGGCGGCAAGGGCAGTTTCAAATTGAGACATAGAAGAACCTTTTCGTGATAGTAGGTTGGGCAAACCCGTGGGGAAACGCAACAAACAACGTTGGGTTTCGTAGCCTCAACCCAACCTACTACGCAAATTGGTATCATTGACACTCCCCACGGCTATAAGCCGGGGGATTCTTGGCTCAACGTCGGAACTTGCACATGCCTGGGTTGCCCCCAACGAGCGAAGGAGCAGGTAGAACATTAGTCGATTTTAATGTATTTTTTAATATTATTAAAAACAGATTTCAGGGAATTTACTTATATAAATTTGCGGAAGTCGCATTGTCACAAATGTAGGTTGTTTTGGAAGATATGAAACAACGAGGGGTTTTTTGTCTTCAAGTTACCAAAAAATTGGTGATTTTAATTTATGTGAGGTAACAATGAAAGCACTCAAGGCACTGACTACGACTTTTATCGGTATTGGATCTGTGCTGGCGAGTTTACCTGCTCAAGCAGAATTGGCACCCCAAGCCGTTATCAATGCAGTATATACTGGAATCCAGCACATTCACGGTTATCAAGCGACACCAAGATTAATTTGGGGTGTTGCTCATGGTTCTCGCGGTGGTTGCGGACCTCTTTATAGTAGTCAATATTGCAAACGCAACCACACTGTCTACATCACCACACGAGATATCAGGATGGCATACCAGTACGGAGATGCTGCCTTAGCTTATATTGTTGGGCATGAATATGCTCATGCTATGCAAACTGCATATGGATTTCAACCCAATGTGACACCTATATCAGAACTTCAAGCGGATTGTTTGGCAGGAGTTTATTTGGGGTTGATTCCCAATATTGCTCTTGATAAGCGGGATATTTTAGAGATTGCAACCCTAGCTCATCGAATTGGGGATTACCAATGGGGCAATAAGCACCATCATGGCACACCAGAACAACGCGTAAGAGCTGTTGTTCAAGGTATGCAAGGTGCCGTCAAGGGAGGTGGTGTGCGTGTCTGCCGTGTTCGGAGGGTGTAAGGGAGAATAATAGACCCTTAACGTTTATTGAGACACACTACTAGTCACTTTTGGTTGGTCTAGGTAGCCATAAACCAGCTTAGAAACTTGACTAATAAAAACTCTTGCTCTGGTGTCACCAAAAGGTCTTTTCACCAAAATGCCTGCTAAGTAACGCTTACCTGATGGTAACTCGATGATACCTGCATCCCCAAGGAGAACTCCCAAAGTTCCTGTTTTATGAGCAATGACCGCACCTTTACCAAGACCGGCTGGTAGCAACCTTCTGTTCTCAACACGACGCATAATGCCCAAAGCCTGGGAACGACTTCTATCACTCAGCAATTTATTATTAGTAATCAACGCTGACAGTCTTACCAGGTCTTTAGGGCTGGTCGTATTAGTTCCCTTAAAGTCACCAAGCAAATTGCGAATCACGGTGTTTTGCAGCCCCCAACTACGAAACCGCTGATTTAACTTAGCCTTACCACCTAAACGGTCAATAATCATATTCGTAGCCGTATTGTCACTGATAGTAATCATCTTGGTGATGGTGTCTAAAACACTCAGTCGGGTTCCCACTGGTTTGTATTGCAAGACTCCGGAACCTTCAGCTTCAGCTTTCAAGTCCCGCCGCAGCACTAAGGTTTCATTCAGCTTGACTCTCCCAGCATCAACTTCCTGAAACAAGGCAACCAAAATGGGAAACTTAATGGTGCTAGCAGCTGGAAATACCTTCTCTCCATTGAAGTCCAAATAGTTGCCTGTATCCAAATCTAGGAAAAAGATTCCAGGCGAGAGAAAGCTGTAGCGAGCGATCAATGTTTTTAGTTGGGAGTTTAGCTGCAACAATTCCTTACCCAAGGGGACAACCCCAGCAAAGGTCGAAATATTGCCGATTTGCACGGGAATTTGTTCTTCTTCAGATTTGGTGTCTATAACTTTGACTTGCGAATCACTCAAGGCTGCACGTTCAATTGAGGAGAATTTCACGATCCAGTGTGAGGAAGAATCTCCTTGAATCAGTAATTTTTCGGGGGATACTGTGTAGCCAGGTGCTAATTCAACAACCAATCTGGTTGTTTGGGAGTCAACCTGTCCCAAACGAATCTCCCGAACTGCTGATCCAAGAGTTTTACGGACTGTGTTGTCGTCTAGATTGGTTGTTCCTGGTAGATCAATAACAAGTCTTGTCGGGTTATTAATTAAAAAAGCTTTTGGTTGTACTCCAGAATCAGTAGTTATATCTAGTTGATTTTGAACGGGGTCGAAATACCAAGATTGCAAGCGAGCTGCTTTGACTGGAGAAGATAACAGTAGAATACTGGCGACACTAACTAACAGAAAGCTAAATCTCATCAGTGTGATTTTTGTGAGCGATAGTAGAATTTGCTTGCACAAATCTTCCAGATTTTTCTAGTCTTGTCCGGAAAAAAACTGCATGAGATTGTAATTATTGCTATTTTAGTTGTGTTGCCGCAAGTGACCTTAGTAACATATAACTGAATTGCTGATGCCGTAGTCTCAATCAACAACGGCTTATTTAAACCCAAAGCCTCGTTGGGAACATTTTGTTTGATATAGGAGTCATTGAGAAAGTAGTCCTTGCCGACTTGTTATCCATAAGGACTTAAACAAGAAATGGCAACCGTAATATCTAGGGAGATGTGTTGTATTCATTCCGGTGAATTAACTACAGAAAAACCCCCATCCTACCTTATGGTAAATCTCTCAAGAATTGAGAGATAACTTTGGAGTGAGGGTATTTATGATAAATAAGCCTCTGGCAAAAGTTAAGAAGAATGAAAATGAAACCACAGATGCACACAGATGCACACGGATAATTTATCTGTGTTAATCTGTGGTTTGAAATCTCGTTATATGACTTTTGCAAAAAGTCGAACGATTAACTGAAGTTCCTATTAAGCACTCAAATTGCGCGGGAGAATTTTTTCTCTTGTTTTGTTGTATGCATATCAAAAATAACGGCAATGTTTCTTATGAGTAATCTACCGATTTCTGTGACGCTAATATGGTTTTTTGATAGACTTACCAATCCATCTGCTTCTAAACGCTTTAACGCCTCTAATTCCTGAGAGAAATAGTCATCAAAACGGATATGGTACTTGTCTTCAATGTCTTGCTTATACAGTTGGAAGTGACACATGATGCTCATGATGACATCCCGCCTGAGAATATCATCCCAAGTGAGTTTGATACCTTTACTAATCGGTAGGATATCTGTATCGATTGCTTGATAGTAATCGCTTAATTGCTTGTGGTTCTGGGCGTAGGTATCTTCTAGCATACTGATGGATGTGGCACCAAAACCAAAGAGTTCTGCTTGCGGCTGAGTTGTGTAGCCTTGGAAGTTGCGTTTTAGGGCGCGATCGCCTTGAGCAATTGCCAATTCATCATTGGATTTGGCAAAATGATCCATACCTATGAATAAATATTGGTGAGTTGTCAACTCTTCAACAGTCATCTTCAAAATTTCTAACTTTTCCTGCGCTGGGGGTA
Organism: Scytonema sp. HK-05; assembly: GCF_963872035.1. Lineage (NCBI taxonomy): Bacteria > Bacillati > Cyanobacteriota > Cyanophyceae > Nostocales > Scytonemataceae > Scytonema > Scytonema sp. HK-05. The sequence goes on along the minus strand of NZ_CAWMYC010000107.1, from coordinate 46,443 downwards.
GTGCCTCTAGTGGTATATTTTTTTGCACTGGCTTGAGCCACGGTACATAGGCAAAGTTAAAAACAGCAATCCTGTCTGGATCTAATTCAATGGTCTTTTTCACCGTCTCCCGGAATGTCTGGACAGTTTGATAGGGTAGACCGTAAATCAGGTCTACATTCACGCTTTCAAACTTCGCTTCTTTAATCCAGCCCATCACATCAAACAGCATTTCTTCTGGTTGAATGCGATTCACTGCAACTTGAACTTCACGATTAAAATCCTGAATACCAAAACTAATTCGGTTAAACCCAATCTCTCTCAGAAAGAAAATGTAATTTTTATCGACATAACGGGGATTAATTTCAATAGAGATTTCTGCTGTTGGGCTAAGTGTGAAGTGTTGATTGATATTTTTCCATAAACGTTCCACTTGTTCACGGCTCAAATAATTAGGAGTTCCACCACCCCAGTGAATTTGAACCACGTTCCTATCTGAATCAATTAAGCTTGCTGTTTTCCTAATGTCTCGAACCAGATAGTCCAGGTAAGGTATAGCAATATTCTTGTTGTTTGAAATGACTACATTACAACCGCAAAAATAGCAAGCACTTTGGCAGAAGGGTATATGGAAATACAAAGAAAGAGGAGTTTTCCTTTGATTCGAGGCGGCGATCGCAGCTTGAAAATCTGTATGAGTAAATGCTTCGGTTAACTCTGTAGCGGGTGGATAACTCGTGTATCTGGGTGCAGGAGTATCGTACTTCTTGATGATATCGAAATCAAACTTGACACCAGGAATTTGAAAAACCATCGAGGTTGCTTCCAATAAAATGAATGTATGGAGAATACGAAGGTAGCAATGGATATAACGGATGTAGCGCTTCTCGTTCGTATTTAATAAACAAGAGTACAAAAGTCAAACAAAGGAGAAAATAAAACCACAGATGGACACAGATGGACACAGATGATTAACTAGTGTGAATTCATGTGCATCTGTGGTTCTAAATATCTATTCATCAGACTTTTGCAAGAAGTCTAATTGAGAACTGCTATAAATCATCCGCGATATCCAGTTACAAAATCCGTTACTGATGCACCTTGAGAAACGCTATCTCACTCGTGTAGAGGTGATTGTCAATAAAATTTCTAAGCTTTACTCAGTTCGGTGTTACCGGGGTTATTAGTGTTAGTCAGGCTATTGAACATGACTTGACCGATGAGTTTGATGAGGGTTTCTTCCAATTCTTTCGCCATCTGCATATTCAGCCGAAATGCGTGGTTTGCTTCCGCAACAATGCGGTCTGCGGTTGCATCATTTATTGGCAATGAATCTAATGCTTGACGATATTTGTCCTTAAATGCTTTTTTGTCTGGAATTTGCTCAAAATTGTAGAAAGATGTGCCTTCATATTCAGAAAGCTTCAAGACTGACTGAGCAACCTTTTGCAACATCTGACCACCAGACAAATCGCCCATGTAACGGGTATACGCATGACCTATCAATAACTGTGGTTCTTTTGCGGACAGTTCACGGATGCGGCTGACGTAAGCCAAGGTGGCTTTTGCTGGTGTGATTTGCCCTCTCCAGTTGTGAGAGTAGTAAAACTCTAAGTCTTTTTCCAAATGAGCTTTGCGATTGAGTTCTCTGAAATATACCGCACTGATTAAAGAATGGTCTTTATGATGCTCTAATGCTGTTTCCAGTTCGCTATAGATGTAATACAAGTTACCTAAAAACTTTGCAAAGCAGTTTCTATCAACAACTCCTTTGACAAAGCATTTCATGAATCCCATGTTTTCAATTGCTGTATGAGCTTGTTGCGTTCCACAGCGAAGTTTTTCAGCTAGATTGCTACTCATTGTTAAAGCGGTTCTCGTCCAAGTAAGATACGTACCCAATACCCATAAGGTTTGGAGTTACCGAATTTTAGGACTTTCGCAGGATTCCCCTTGTCAGCGTATCTCTTTTGTAGTAAGCGCTTACTACGAACTCCTCAAATCAAAATTGATAGACTACTCCCTCCTACCTGAATAAGCATTTATTCACTGGTTGCTGGGAGTAGATTCCAGGTAACGTCAGAGTTAGGAGGAGATAGCAATTTTGGGTTTAGAGCAGAACTTAGCCAGCAACTACCACTGCTAATGTCTCTCCAAACCACGTTGATGACCACTTAGACTATTTAACTATCAAATAGTTGTATAACCATAAATCCATTCATATTTATTCATATTTTCCCGACACTCCATCCAAACGCAAATCAGTTTTGAAAATTATTTTAAATAATTTTACTTTTAGTAGATTTTAATGATGATTCATGCTTATATAGCTTTAAAAAGATAAATTGATTGAACGATTCTCATGGCTAAGTCTCTTCAAACCTCAGAGCCTGAGTTGCTTAAGCCAGGTGTGAAAGCGCCTGTGCAGGAAACATTGTTAACGCCCCGGTTCTACACCACTGACTTTGAGGCTGTAGCGCAGTTGGATATTTCGGCGCATGAGCCAGAGTTGCGGGCTATTGTGGATGAGTTGCGGGCTGATTATAACCGCCATCACTTTGTGCGTGATTCCGAGTTTGAGCAGAGTTGGGAACACATTGATGGGGAAACGCGCCGCGCTTTTATTGACTTTTTGGAGCGTTCATGCACTTCGGAGTTTTCCGGGTTTCTGCTGTTCAAAGAGTTATCGCGCAGACTGAAGAACCGAAACCCGATTTTGGCAGAAGCTTTTCATTGTATGGCACGGGATGAAGCACGCCATGCGGGATTTCTCAATAAAGCAATGTCAGACTTTAATCTCTCGCTGGACTTGAGTTATCTCACAAAGAATCGTACTTATACCTTCTTCCCGCCTGAGTGGATTATCTACACAGTTTACCTATCTGAGAAAATTGGCTACTGGCGTTACATCATCATGTTCCGTCACCTAGAGTCATATCCAGAAAACCGATTCTATCCCCTCTTCCGCTATTTCGAGAGTTGGTGTCAGGATGAGAATCGACATGGAGATTTCTTTAAGGCGCTGTTGCGATCGCAACCTCAACTGTGGAACAACTGGAAAGCACGTTTGTGGGTGCGATTTTTCCTGCTGTCTGTGTTTGCTACCCACACTTTGACAGTGCTGGAACGAGTATCATTTTATCGCTCTGTTGGCATCAATCCATACGAGTACAACATCCAAGTCATTGAAAACACAAATGAAACCGCAGCACGGGCATTTCCTGTGATACTGGATACAGAACACCCAGAGTTTTTCCGGCGACTCGAAGAGTGTTCCGATATTAATCTCAAGCTAGTGGAGATTAACAGCAGCAATAGTCCAAAGATTGTCAAGTTCTTGCAAAAATTACCCTTGATACTTTCAATAGTTGGGCATTTGTTACGGCTTTACCTTATCAAGCCGATTGATACTGAATTAACTCGGGAAGCAGTTTATTAACAGTTACCAGTTATCAGTTATCAGTTACCAGTTATCAGTTACCAGTTATCAGTTACCAGTTATCAAGATGTCCCAAGTCAATCTTCTCACTGGTCACTGTTCACTGTTTTAAATGGGAACTTAATACACCTGTTGCGGAATGTGAGTTCCATCTGTGTCCATCTGTGTCCATCTGTGGTTAATTATTCTTTTTTTTGGAATCAATGCAAGAAGTCTAATGTTGAGATAATTTTCGGATCAATTCTCTGACATCAGCCGCAGAATCTTGATCCATAGCTGATGCAACAATTGTCTGTGCTTGTGCCATTGTTAATTGGGCGATCGCCTGCTTAAATCCAGGAATAGCTTGCGGATTCAGACTCACCTCATCTAATCCTAACCCCAATAAAATCGGTGCTGCTAAAGGATCTGCTGCTAGTTCCCCACATAACCCCACCCAAATACCTGCTTGATGTGCAGCTTGGACAGTTTGTTGAATCATCCGTAACACAGCTGGATGCAATGCATCAACTAAAGCTGCGACTCGTGGATGCGTACGATCTGCCGCCATGACATACTGGCTGAGGTCATTAGTACCAAGACTGAAAAAGTCTACCTCAGCCGCTAACTTGTCAGCAAGGACAACCGCCGAGGGTGTCTCTACCATAATACCCACTTCCATATTTTCATCAAAAGGGATACCAGCTTGACTCAGTTGTGCTTGTACTTCTTTTAGTATTGCTTTGGCTGCTTGTATTTCTTGCACAGTCGCAATCATCGGAAACATGATTTTAATTTGATGTCCGAGACTCGCTTTTAAAATTGCCCGCAACTGGGTTTTGAAGATATCAGGATGATCGAGACAAAAACGAATTCCGCGCCAACCCAGAAAAGGGTTAGTTTCGTGGGGAAAATTCAGATAGGGAATTGGTTTATCGCCTCCCACATCTAGAGTGCGGATGATGAACGGACGGGTATCAAGAAGTTGGGCGATACTTTGATAAACTGCTAGTTGCTCTTCTTCGGTTGGCGGTGTTGTTCTTTCCAGATAAAGGAACTCAGTGCGGAACAATCCTACACCTTCTGCACCTAAATTCAAGGCGGCTTGAGTATCAAATATACTTCCAATATTAGCGAATACACCGATTTGCTTTTGATCGCGCGTCATTGCTGGACTGAAGGCCGTTGCGAGTGCTTGCTGATAAGCAACTTGCTGTGCATTTCGCTTTGCCTCAAGTGCTGTTTGGATATCTGGTTCTGGTTCTATCCAGACTCTGCCACTCTCACCATCAAGCGCTAATCGGGTATTATCTGCTACTTGCAATATTTCCGGTGGTAAGCCAACAATCGCAGGAATACCTAATCTCCGGGCGATAATAGCACTATGAGAAATGGGACTCCCAGAAGTGGTACAAATTCCCAGGACTTTTGCTGGATCTAGCCTAGCTGTATCAGAAGGACTTAGGTCAGTTGCAATCAAAATCGCTGGCTCACAGAGATTAAAATTGATATGGCTATCATCTGAAATTCTGATGTGGGATTGAAATCTAGTCAGTAGTCGTAATACTCGCTGTCCCACGTCTACTACATCAGCGACTCTCTCTTGTAAGTAAGAATCTTCAATACTACGGTAATTATTAGCCAACTCATCGACAACCGCCTGCCAAGCCGCTTCAGCATTATAATGTTGTTCAAAGATGCGTTGCTGAACTGCCTCTAGTACCACAGGATCTTCTAAAAAGAGCAGATGGGCATCAAAGATGGCAGCTTCAGCGTCTCCAATTTGAATAGATGCTTGTGAGAATACAGCTTCAATTTCCTCGTGAGCAATTTGAATGGCTACCTGTAAACGTTGCCACTCTGCCTCAACATCATCTACGTGGTATTGCTGAATATCAATCGGAGTAGGACGATACAGAAAAACGGGTGCGATCGCCACTCCATTGGAAGCAGGAATGCCTTGGAGAAAGTGATGCGAAGATGGGATGTGTATCTGCGTGTCTGGGCGTCTTTGTGTCTCCACATCCGGCAAAACTTCGCCAAAGTTGGTTTCAACCAATGCTTGCAATGCTGCCAGTGCTTCATCTGCATCAGAACCAGTAGCAGTAATAGCTAGTTCGTGTCCTTGACGCACACCCAAGGTGGATACTTGATTGATACTATCAGCGCGTACTAATTCAGTACTTTTAGTAATATTCTGTACTTTGATTTGGGATTGAAAACGGGCTGCTGTTGCCACAAATTTCGCAGCAGGACGGGCGTGTAATCCCAATTTATTACGGACGGTTATATGTATTTTTTTTGTTTCCGGTTCCTCCAAAGACCTCACCTCCTCTGGGCTAGCAGAGAGGGGGGCAGGCACTAACGGCGTGAGGTTATAGGCTACACCTAATTGAGTCGCTTTTGCTACCAATGCTCCCCGTGCTTCAGCCATAACCTGTTGAATATGACTACCAGCAGCTGCGGCTACAGCGGCTGCGATCGCACCTTCAACAAGTGGTGCTTCACACAGATGGACTTTATCGCGTAGTTCTTCTGGAAGAAACTCTAGCGCCATTTCCGCACTCATGAGGGCGCTGCCAAGATCCATTAAGACGATGACACCTTCATCACTGTAAACAGAGGCGATCGCCTCATAAACCTGCATAGCATCTGTACCCAGCGGGTTTTCTGGATCGTCAATTCCAGCAGCAACAGCCAGGGGGACTTTGCCCTGAACCATCTGTGCTGCTAGTTCCCGGACTCCTTCTGCAAGCTTTTTGCTGTGAGAGACAATGACAATTCCGACCACGACCACACCATCAACTTTGTTGAAAAGCGATTGCTCACTCACTTACTTTATGCTGTTAGTTGCTCATAGGCGTAGGGTGCGTTAACGAAGTGTAACGCACAGGCGTAGAATGCGTAACGAAGTGTAACGCACTGTTATTAGCTAAAGCACTGCTAATCTATCCGTGATATAAGAAAAATGTCATGTGCAGCTTTAACTATGTCAATTCTTGACTCCAATCAAAGTTATACTTTTAGCCGATACTTTGAGCTTGGCTTTGAAGCTAGTGAACTCGCTCAAGAATTTGGCTATAGTTTAACTCGAAAAACGCTGAATTTACCTCAGTTTCCTGATGAACTTGACCGCTTGGGAGAATTACGCGACCGCATTGAGGAGGTACTACCATTTGTACCGTTGACTAACGAACTTGCAAGACGAGAAATTCTCATCTCGCGGGTAGTGACGGAGTTAATTCATTACACACAGGCAGAATTACGAATTGAATATAATTTGAAGGTTTCTAATTGGCTTCAGGGTAATTTAGATTATTTACTGCGAGTAAAATCCGTCAATCAACTATTAGTGATTGAGGCAAAATACGAGGATTTTACGCGAGGTTTTACGCAGTTAGTCGCCGAATTAGTGGCACTAGATCAGTGGTCAGGCTCGACTACACTTGACCAACAGCCAATTTTAATTGGCGTGGTTTCTACAGGTACAATATGGCAATTCGGTAGGCTCGACCGCAACACAAAGCATTTTGAACAGGGGATTAATAGCTATCGGGTTACCGAAGATTTGGAGCAAGTAATGCGAATTTTAGTGGCAGCTTTGAAAGGAAATAATTAAAGAAGCACCAAGAGTGTCACGTTGTAACTTTAAGTGTAACTGTGATTAATGAACAAGCTACCACCAGATTGTTCAATTGCTTGATTCATTTCCTCGATAGAGACTGCTTTCCTTCCTGGTTTATGGAGGATACCAGACAATTCCTCAACTTGGATATTCAGCGGCGGAATGTAGACTTTGCCATCTGATTCAATGATGAAATTAATGCGATCGCCTGGATGTAAGTTAAGTTTCTCCCGAATTTCTTTTGGGATAGTTGTTTGACCTTTGCTGGTAATTGTGGCAATGGACATATAATATCCTTACTTTTAAAATAATTTCTTACTTTAATGTAAGGAGTTAATGAGGAACAGTCAAGGAGAGGCGATCGCCCTTTTATGAATCAATACGGTTGCTGTTAAGGTTGATGTGTAAAAAATCATGTGTGTAGAGACGTGCCATCCGAGAGTTCTACATTGTTTTCCTGATAAGGATTCTGGTGTTATCTAAACGGTATTGAGATGAATGGTGCGTTGCGCTTCGCCATAACACACCCTTTAATATTTTCTTAACTTTTTATCGTGTCGTTACGACAGTTTGTTGTGATCTAACGACAACTTGTACATTCCTAGCGACAGCTTGTTGTGATCTAACGACAGCTTGTACATTCCTAACGACAGCTTGTTGTGATCTAACGACAACTTGTACGTTCCTAACGACAGCTTGTTGTGCAATGGCGATTGGCAATGCCTGTGTCCCTTAGGCGACGCCTTGCGCTTTCTCCCGCTACTTTTCTTGCTTCCACATTTCTACAACTCCACGTAGATACACGTATTGGTATCCAGCAAAAATCTCATTCCAAAGCCTCTCTAACCTCTAAATTACGCTGTTCTCGGGTTTCCATAAAGTCATCAGAAAAGAGTTCAGTCGCGTCAAACAAAGTTTGCCAAGGATTTTCTTTGGAAATTAAGACAACGGCGTTACCTATCTTTTTGATATAAACTTCATTACCTTGGAACTGAAATTCCTTGGGTAAAACCACCGTTTGATTTTCACCGTTCATCAATAATTTAGCAGTATTCATATTTGAAACTCTCTGTCAAATCTGTCATTATTGTTTGTTAATTATTTCTTGCGCCAAAGATTCGCCAACTATTTTACGAATTTCCTCCTTTCCTGGATAGGGTTGAGTTGTTTTTAATGCACGGTAAAATTCGCTAAGTCTTTTTTTGGAATTTGTATCAATTTTTTAAGTACGGAATTTGATAAATTCAATAAAATCAGCTACAAGTTGAAATTGTTCTTCACTAAGCTTGTCTATTTCTTGTTTGAGACTTTCTTTCGTTGTCATTATTTTTTGGCTAGTTGCGTTTTCATATTGTGTGAAGATTTTAATTTTACATTTCCCCTTCTTCCACTGCGCCTAATGCTTTAAGGGTGGTGATTTCGGCTTCTGTTAAACCTGTAATGCCTGTGATATTCATGTTTTCATAAGGGCGATCGCTTCTCAAAGTTTTTAAACACTCACCTGTTTTAATGTGTTGATTCGTACCATCGCACCGATTAGCTATAAACTCACACCTACTTACCATGCTCAAGGTAGTTTTACTTCACAGCTAGTTATCCCCTTAGCTTTTTTCACAAACTTCTCATCAAAGGTATAAAACTCAGCATAGTTTTGACTTTGAGCTAGATGAAATGCATCGGCAAAATCTAAACCAGTTTCATGCCATTGTAGTGCTTGAGAAACCAGGCTAGCATTATTCACATTAACATTTGGCAAACCAAAAACTTTTCTTAAGGCTGCACATATTTCAACTGGTTTGAACTTATAGGCAAACCTCAGCACCCATTCCGTTTCTAAAATCACAGTATCTGGGATAAAAATTGTTTGTGTCTGGAAAATTTCTAGACTTTTTTGATACTGAGCTTCGTCATCTTGAGTTAATAGACGCACAATTATGTTAGTATCAACTGCCACCATGCCATGATTCCTCTACACCTTGACGGATAGCATCATCGATATCATCTAACGATTTTGGTGTGCCTTGATATTTTAAGCAACCTGCAACTTCATTTAATGTGGTTTCTGCAAAAGGTTTTTTAGGCTTAAGAAGAATTCCATCACCTGTATCAATTACAATCAACTCCTGACCAGCTTCCCAGCCATGAGATTTTCGTAACTGTTCGGGAATAATTACTTGTCCAGAGTTTGATACTTTTGTTATTTCCATGTGTGGGAAGGTTTGCTTATCTGGTATTTTTAATTTTACATTTCCCCTTCTTCCACTGCGCCTAGTGCTTTAAGGGTGGCTATATCAGCTGCCGTTAAACCTGTAACACCTGTGATATTCATATGCTCATAAGGTCTATCTATCAAAGTTTTTAAGCACTCACCTGTGTTAAGATCCCAAAGCTTTATTGTTTCATCCCAACTCCCACTAACAAGAGTTTGACCGTCCGTGCTGAAGATAACTGAATTTACCCAATGAGTGTGTCCCTGCAAAATTTTCAGGCATTTTCCACTGTGAATGTCCCATAGCCTGACTGTTTTATCGTTACTTGCACTGGCAAAAGTCTTACCATCAGGACTAAAGACAACGGAGGATACCCAACTGGTATGTCCTTGCAAGGTAATTAGGCATTCACCACTGTGCATATCGCATAGCTTTATCGTTTGGTCTTCACCAGCACTGGCTAGGATCTTACCATCAAGGCTGATTGCCACAGAATTATTCCTACCGGTATATCCTTGTAAAGTTTTCAGACATTCTCCTGTGCCGATGTCCCATAGTTTCACTGTTTTGTCATAACTTCCACTAGCTAAAAGTTTACCGTTAGGACTAAATGCCACTGACCATAACCAGTCGGTATGTCCTTGCAAAGTTTTCAGACATTCTCCAGTATGGATATCCCATAGCTTTATTGTTCTGTCTCCACTGCCACTAGCTAGGGTTTTACCATCAGGACTGATTACTACTGAATTGACACCAGCCTTATGCCCATGCAACGTTTTGAAGCATTTTCCAGTAGGAACATCCCATAGCTTCAGTGTTTGGTCATAACTACAACTGGCTAGAATTGTACTATTAGGGCTAATTGCTATTGAATTGACCCTGCCGATATGCCCCTCCAAGATTTTCAGGCATTCACCACTATGGATATCCCATAGCTTCACTGTTTGATCTTCGCCACTACTAGCAAAGATTGCGCCATCAGCACTGATTGCCACTGACTGTACGACACTAATATAACCCTGCAAAATATTTACACATTTTCCACTCAGGATATCCCATTGCCTAACCGTTTGGTCATCACTCCCACTTATTAAAATGGTACCGTCAGGACTAAAAGCCGCAGATCTTACCCAGTCGGTATGTCCCTGTAAAGTTTTCAGGCATTCTCCTGTACGAATATTCCATAACTTCACTGTTTTGTCCCTGCTGCAACTGGCAAGGGTTATACCATCAGGACTCATTGCTAATGAGCGTACCCAATCGGTATGCTCCTGAAAAGTTTTCAGACATTCTCCTGTGGAGATGTCCCATAGGTTCACTGTTTTGTCCTTGCTGCTGCAACTAGCAAGGGTCATACCATCAGGACTAATAACCACACATCCTACTGAATTTATATGTCCTTCTAAGGTTTTCAGGCATTCTCCTGTATGAATATTCCATAACTTCACTGTTTTGTCACCACTACTACTGACTAAAGTGACACCGTTAGGAGTGAACAGTACTGAATGAACTTTACTGGTATGTCCCTGTAAAGTTTTTAGGCATTCTCCTGTATGAATATTCCATAGCTTCACGGTTTTGTCATCACTGCTACTAGCTATAGTTTGACCATTGGAATGCATCGCCGCTGAATTTATCCTACTGGTATGCCCATACAAAGTTTTCAGACATTCTCCTGTGCGAGTATCCCAGAGCTTAACTGTTTGGTCATAACTAGCACTAACTATAGTATTACCATCAGGACTGAAAACTACTGAGCGTACCCAGTCGCTATGCCCTTGAAGTCTTAAAATTTGTTTGTTATCAATAATTTGCCACAAGCTAATCTCACAATTAGCATCACCTGTAGCAAACAACTTGCCATCTGGACTAAACGCCACACAAAAAACCGCACCGAAGACTTTGGGAAAAACAGATTTAACCAGATTAGCCTCAGCAAAATTGACACGGCGCAGGCTAGCTTTAGTAAGATCTGCGCCTTTAATCACAGCACGAGAGAGGTCTTTACCTTCCAGTCCTGTGTTGTCAACTTTGACTAGCACCGTCGCTGCATTCCCCCCGACATATCCAACCTCTGCTTCGGTTTTGCCACGTGTCTGTTCAAGAATCTGCAACAATGGGTAGGGGCACGGCAATGCCGTGCCCCTACGTGAGATTGGTGTAAGCATTGGTATAAGTAAATCCATCACCGCCTTTGTTAGAGGCGATCGCCCAAAAGTTTCCCTCAGCTTTTCCAATGACTCACTTGCAAATCTCTTCAATGGGGCACTTGACAAAATCTCCCCCGCTTTATCCACCTGCCGACGAAAATAAGACGACCAAGTGTAATCAACTGGCGCAGCATGATTATTTATATGCGATCGCGCCTGCGCCAATTCAATAAAATCATCAGCCAACGCCCCCAACTCAGCCGCAAACTTGTACGCGACAAAAAACTCTAACAGCGAACGATGCGCCGGAGTATAGTCACCATCGGCATTGCGGATGAGCATCGTTTGCCCCATCATGTCATAATGCCAGTGGTCTAAATCCTTCTCCTCCTGAACAACATCACCGAATAAGCGACGAATTCTATCGGGAAAAAGGCGATAATTTAAACTCATCTGGTCAGTAGACAACATCTCCCAGGAAAGTTCACACAAAAAGTAGAGCTTATCTGCCAAGGAAGTAAAAGTACGCTCCGCTTTGATGTCTCGTTCCATCTTACGCCGCACCGCATACAGGTAAACCCGCGACATATCCACTAGCTTACCTGCTTCAATATCTGGCAATGCTTCTAAAATTAACTCCGTCATCACGGGACGACGTGCCAAGTCCAACAGATGCGGATTGTTCATCACCTGCTCAACTGTGGTAGATTCAGCTTGGAGTGACAACACCTGCCGGATTTGCTCGTCGTTGAATTTCTCCAGTTCCAGCACTTCAAACTGGGGCGTTTCCCCTGTCAGCTTGGCGGTAGACGCTTGCAATTCGGCATTGAGCAAAGCACGTCCTTCTTTCGCTTCTGGAAAATGTTCGGTGCGACAAGTCAAGATAACTTTAGCACCAGGAACGACGACTTTCGCCAACTCCCAAAAGTTGTTTATCATTTGTTGGCGATCGCACTTCGCTGCCATTTCGTCAAAGCCATCGAAAATCAGCAGCAGCTTACCCATGCTGTTAAGCTGGTCAAACACCTCGCTGTTTAAGCGAATATTATGTTGAGTAAAAAAGAAACCTGCCAGAACATTCTCAACATTCAGTGCTTTAGCATAGTCGCGCAGCGTAATTATCAAAGGAAGACGGGGACGTTCAACGCCGCGTTTTTGGGCATCCCGATACCGTTGCAGTGCAGTCCAAGCATAGTGAAAAGCAAACCAAGTTTTACCAGTGCCAAACTCTCCTAAAATAGAGATATGCTCCTTAGCAGGGTCATCTAACCACACATCCAGATAACCGTCAATCCAGCCGTCGCGTTCATCGTAACGGCTGACTCCTATTCGGCGTTTGGTAACTGGGTCAAATTCTTCTTTGGTGCAAGCTAGCGACACATACTTTTTGTCGATTTCCCGGCGTTTCACCTCAGCCTCTAGCCAGTCAAGATACCCGGTGAAGTCAGCATCCTGATCTATCAGTTCGTCAAAAGTATAACAGTCAAGATGGCGATTTTCTTCTTTCTCCACTTCATCACGCGCCGCCCGTGAAATGCGCCTTGCTGTGACTAACCAGCCTTCATCTGTTCTTTGCGCTTCCACCGACTGTCGCAAAGCCATCACATCAGCGAGTCCCGCCTCACCCTCAATTCCACGCACAAGAATGCGGTCATATCGATTACGTCGTACCGGGATGTTGAGAATCCACTCAAAATAGTTGTCTTCCCAAACTTCATACTTCTCAAAGCGGTAGCCCAATGTTTCAAACCAGCCTCGCATCTGTTGAGCAAGAGCGATCGCTCTACATTTCTTTTCCTGTAGAGACGCGCCACCTCTCGTCTCTACACTCTGTGCTGCCAACCGCGCCATCTCTGTTCTCATTCCTTCCAGTGTCGGCAGCCTTTCGAGTTGTTCTTGGATACCTGCTATCCTTTTATGTAGCGAGCCTATGTGCTGGTTCATTAAAACATCAGCAGGTGTCCGGCTGCGCTTGGCAACTTCGATAAAGACGGTGGCAAATGCCGCAACTTCTCGCCTAATGTCAATTCCCAAATTTCTAATGTCATCGCCCAATGCATAGCCATTGAGAAAAGCATCAACCTCAGAAAGAAGAATTGAGGGGTTGTTGTGATCTAAAGCCTTGCGGAAAGCTTGTTTTATTTCTTCTCGCCGGAAAAGTTCGAGAAATGGCTTGGGCTTACCTACACCGTATTCTACCAAGGCGTAGGCGTAAACACCGCTGAAATCTGCTGGCGGATGCTCAGGATCAAGGTGAAATTGCTTTAATAATTTGATGACAGTCTCATTGCGCTGAATCTTTTCTTTAATTATCGGGCTGGCAATACCAGTAATTGCGCTGATTAGCGAGTCAAGATTAATCGGTATCACAGGCGCTTTTTGTATAAAAGGGAAATTTTTATCTTGCTTACCCTTATGTTAACGCTTGGTAATTTCCGATTTTTGCTGAAATTATAGTTGGATTTGTTCTGTTGGTAGCAACTATAAAGGCATTTGAACACTCATACGGGTGCTTGTTAAAACCATTAAGGAATTTCCAAGAAATAAATTATCCATCTTGTGGGGTGGGCATCCTGCCCGCCCTGAATATTGGGACGGGTGGGGACACTCCGAAGTTCCGAGCCTCGCTCCGCGAGGAGCTAACGCTAACGGAGGAAACCTCCGCTCGGACTTCTCTCCATCCCACAAGAAAATTTGGGATATTTTTTTATTTGGAAGTCCCTAAGACGACGACAGTTCACCTTTGCAAGTACTTTTCTTGCAAACTTTTGTATTATGAGTGTTATGATATCATTAATAACATCAATTATAACATCAAAATAATCATCAAAAAATGAAAAACCAAACTGTTCGCACGACATTAACACTGCCAAGCGAACTGTTAGAAGCAACTGACAAGGCAGTGCGGGAAGGGAAAGCCAAGAGTCGTAATGAGCTTGTAGCGCAGGCGTTGCGTCGAGAACTAGCAGCACTGAAACGAGCAGAAATTGATGCTGCTTTGGCAGAAATGGCAAACGATCCTGACTATCAGGCAGAAGTGTTAAAGATGGAAGCTGAGTTTGCCTCGGCTCAATGGGAGGCTTTGCAGTTAGGTGAATCTCCAGAATGAAACGGGGTGAAATTTATGATGCACGTCTAGAGCCAACTGAGGGTTCTGAACAGGGAGGAACTCGTCCTGTGATTATTGTCAGTCGTGATGTGATTAATGCATCTAGTCCGGTTGTGCTAGCAGTTCCCTGTACGACTTATCAATCGGGAAAGCGTGTTTACCCAACTCAAGTCTTAATTCAAGCACCAGATGGCGGACTCACTCAAGACTCTATAGCAATGGCAGATCAGGTGCGGGTGTTGTCCAAAACACGCTTGTTGCGTTTACGAGGGGCGCTTTCTGATGATACAATGACAAAATTGGCTCAGGCGTTGTTGATAGCATTAGATTTACCTGGGCAAAATGAAGATTAGATACTAACTGAATAAGATAATAATCATAACCTCTAACCTGATGGGTGCAATCCTCATGGTGCAAGACCAGTTTTTGCTAGATAATTGGCATGTCATAGCACACTCGCAAGACCTGCAACCCGGAACCGTTCTACAAAAGCGTTTACTAGGTGAAGACATAGTCCTTTGGCACAATGGCGACAAAGCCCTAGCTTGGCAGGACTTTTGCCCTCACCGAGGAGCTCGCCTGTCTCTGGGATGGGTGGAGAAAGATAATCTTGTTTGCCCTTACCACGGTTTAGCCTATAACACTGAAGGGAAATGTGTCCTAGTTCCAGCTAGCCCAGACCAGCCGCCCCCCGCAAGAGCTTGTATCCGAACTTACCACATTCAAGAGCGCTACGGTCTGCTGTGGGTCTGTCTAGGAACACCACAATATGACATACCTACATTTCCAAACTGGGAAGACTCCTCGTTCCGCAAAATTTTGTGCGGTCCCTACCACTTCAAATCTAGTCCTCTACGTGTCGTTGAAAACCTCATCGATCCAGCCCACTTTCCCTTTGTGCATAAAGGAATGTTCGCTGACTCCAGGCGTCCCGAGTTAACGCATTATGACTTAGAGTCGCATCCAGATGGTATTACTTTTAAATTTGGTATTTGGGAACTGGATCTAAAATCGGCAGATTCCTCGGCACCCATGTTATTCAACACTTACCAGTACCGCGTCTGTCATCCCTTGACTGGATACTTCCAACAACGCGGAGAAGATGATAACTGCGTGAGTTTATTTTTCATGGTGACGCCTGTCGATGAGGAAGAGTGCATTCTCTGCTACTGGCTCCTTGACAACTTTCTGCATGAAATACCTGATTCAGCTTTTCAAGCTTTGGAAGACCAGATTATGAGTCAAGACATTTCCATTGTAGAATCACAACGACCACGACGCCTCCCCTTGGACTTGCAAGCAGAAGTCCATTTGCCGAGCGATCGCTACTCTGTGGCTTATCGTAAATGGCTTAAACAACAGGGTGTCACCTTCGGCACTATCTAGAACTTCAATAGCGCTTAACGCTTAAGCCAACCGTATTGCCATCACAGGCAGCGCATGAATGAGAAACTAAAACCCCTCCAAGCTTTCCTAAAGCGTTGGTGACGGTTGGTGGTGAGTTGGTAGAGGGTACGAGGAGGGCGAGTGGAAAGAAACTACGCTTAGGTATTACTAATTTTTTTAAATTTCAACTAAATTTAAACGTGATATAATATCAGCCTATAAATCAAGCTTTTTGACTACACTGACCTAAATCAATTGGGTGACAACGGTGTGCATCTTACCGTGTGTTAAATATTTTTTTGTCCCAGATCCGCCTAAATAGTGCGGCTATCTGTCCGCTTGTTTGCATAGTAGCTGCAGCAGTGCTTGAGCGTATGGGCATGGGCGGCGCATGGTAGCCCAACAAGTCTACCAGCTCCACAATTCGTCAAATGGTATCCACTGCCAGCAGTGATTGCCGCTCTCGACACAAACACGAAATTTGTAGATAACGATGTACCAAGCAGATCTGGCTATAAGTAGCACCTATAACTCGAATTTAGTAACACTGTCTATCTTAATTGCGGTAGTCGCCTCCTACACTGCCCTAACTCTTACCGAACGAGTGACTATAGCCTACGGAAGGGTCAGGCTTGCTTGGTTGATTGGTGGCGCAATGACTATGGGAATTGGTATCTGGTCGATGCACTTTGTCGCCATGCTGGCTTTTAGTTTGCCGATGGCGATCGCCTACGATGTGTGGACTGTAGTGTTCTCGACACTGCCTGCGATTATCGCTTCTGGAGGCGCACTTTTCCTGACCAGTCGTCGTGTTTTAAACATTCAGGAATTAGTGATTGGAGGTGTGTTGATGGGCATTGGTATCGCGTCCATGCACTACATTGGCATGGCGGCGATGCGGACGCAAGCAAGCACCCAGTATGACCCGTTGCTGTTGACGGTGTCTGTTGCGAGTGCCATTGGCGCATCGATTGTAGCGCTATGGATGGCGTTTGAACTGCGGACACAAACCAGTAAAACCGGACAATATCTCAAGATTTTGAGTGCGTTTGTTATGGGAGGTGCAATCTCCGCGATGCACTATATTGGGATGGCTTCCGCCTCTTTCACGCCAACTAACGTTGGTGTCGCAGCCGCAAACCAGGGAATGCAAGCTTCCCAAACCTGGTTGGCTGTGGGCATTGGAATTGCTACGTTAGTTATTCTTAGTCTTACGCTGCTGATACCAATGTACAGCGATTTTTAACTCACGGGGAGTTTGAGGGGCTATAAGTCCCGCACTATATGCGACAGCATTAGTGCCGGGATACATGGACCCCTCACAGATCAGGCGTTGCTTGCGATTTGCAGCCTGCAACTGTTCTCTTACGCTTTAGCACGGCTCCCAAACTGCCGACTACCAGCGTGCCCACAATAGTCGTGGGTTCGCCCACTGTTTTTGCTGCCACAATCTTGAAATCAGGTCCGTTGTCATTAGGAACACCACTAAGTAGTCCATTATTGTTAGAGCTAGTTAATCGCAGTGTTTTCGTGGTAATTCCATCCAGCCTAATGCCTTGTGACCCAATATTGAAAGGTCCATTGTTAAGAACTGGAATGACCTCAGTACTAATGTTGTAGTCAGCTTTCGTGTAGTTTTGCCTCAATATTTTGTAACTTGCTACAACTGCATTATTATCGTCCAACGCTTCAACTAATAAATCGCTATCGCCTGCAACTGCTCCACCCGGTGTTCCACCACGCTCCCAGAACAAGAAGGTATTCACGGGATTCTCGAAAGAGACCTCGATACTTGCTGTATTTGCATTTTCACGCGTGACCAGAATACTATTCAGATTTAGGTTGCCCAAACTGTTAATAATGTCTTGATCAGTTGGGTTGGGTTTTGAGGGACCTTCTCCAAGCAGGTTGTCGCGGGGGGTATTGGGACCTCGTCCTGAATGGAGTACGCCCAGGACACTTCCATCGTCCAGGGTGTAGGTATCGTTTTGGAGAATCTTTGCCTGTTTGACAACCTCAAAGTTGCTAATCGTGTTTCCATTAAACACCACTGAGTCCAGGCGGATATCTCTTGTGGGGTCATTTAACAGATTACCTGTAGGATCGTTAATCGGACTAGCCGTGACATTAGTTTTAAACGAAAACTGAGTGAATGATGCTGCCATAGCAGGCAGTGTGGTCACTAGGGAAGCTATTGATACAAAGGCAGCTGTTGTTGCGATCGCGCTTAGCCCTCCCTTCGAGTACGCGATCGCGTTTGCAAAGATAGTTTTCAAGAGCATTTCACCTTAAATAGACACCGAAAATAAACTTGCTTGACTGAATCAGACAGATTGCTAAGCACAACAAAACCCGCCGCACAGCCTCAAACATGTACAGCTTCGCGCCTGTTGCAACAAGCGGAGTTTTAAACTTCTCCACATTTTGGGTAAATTAGCTTCTCAGTTTCTGAAAGCCTTTAACTAAGGAACTTTATTTATTATTACGGTAGCTTTATTGATTTACCGTATTTTAGTAGAAATATCCCACAGCTTTTTATCTATGTCAATAACTATCTTTTATCACTCTAGGTTGAGGAGAAATAGAAGTCAGGCTGAAGTCTTTTGGTTCAACTAAAATTTTCCAACACTGTCAACAAACTCTTCAACATTAAATAAGAAGAAGTCGCCCCTGGATCTTGATGCCCCACGCTGCGTTCTCCCAAGTAGCTAGCGCGTCCTTTTTTGGCAATCATTGGCGTAGTGTCCTTCATCCCTTGTTCTGCTGCTGCTACAGCTCGTTGCATCGCTTGCAATATACTGTTTTCGTCACCCACAGCTTGTTGAAAAGCTATCACTGCGGGAGAAAGAACATCTACCATCGTTTTATCACCTAACTGCGCTTTGCCACGCCCAAGTACACCATCTAACCCTGCTTGCAACATCCCAAGCATATCCTCGTCAGTGAGTTCTTGCTTATCAGCCACGGCTGTACTTGCTCGCAGAAACAAAGTGCCATAAAGAGGACCACTCGCACCGCCTATTGAGGAAATCAAAGTCATACTGACTGCTTTCAAAATGCTGCCGATGTCTTTATCTGCAACAGTTGGTAACTGAGCGATTACCTTTTTAAAGCCGCGATCCATGTTGATCCCGTGGTCAGCATCCCCAATTGCCGCATCTAATTCTGTCAAATAGTCTTTATTCTGCTCTATCTCAACTGCAAATGTTTGCAACCATTGCAATATCTGCTGTTTTGTCACCATACATCAAACTCCCCACCGCAGACTTGGTGTCTTTACAGGCGCATCCCATAACCGAATCATCTCATCATCCAACTTCAACAGGGTAATTGAACAACCTTGCATATCCAAAGAAGTGATGTAAGGACCAATTAAGTTTCGCACAATTTGCAATCCCTTCTTTTCGCAAATTTCAGCCAGTTTGCGGTAAACAATATAAAGTTCAGAAATCGGAGTCCCACCCATGCTGTTGACGAAAGCCAGCAGCTTATCCCCCTTTTCAAAAGCGGGATCAATTAATTCGACATCCACCCATTCCCCTTTTTCTTCATCCCACTCCCGCACTGTACGACTGTAGGGTGCATCTTCAATAATCGATAGCGCCAGCGTCTCAGTGATCTCGTCTGCTGATTTGAGAGTCATGCGATCGCGTCCTGGTTCACCGTGGATACCGATCCCCATTTCTATTTCCTGATCTCCCAGTTCAAAGGTAGGCGTTCCTTTGGCGGGTACTGTACAGGAAGTCAGTGCGATCCCCAAGCTACGTCCATTCAAATTCACCCGACGGCACAAATCTGCTATTCGCTGCAAATCATACCCCTGCTGTGCCGCAGCACCACAGATTTTTTCTGCTAGCACTGTTGTTCCCACACCTCGGCGTCCTTGTGTATACAAGCTGTCCTTTACCGCCACATCGTCATCAATTAAGATACTTAGCACCCGGATACCCTCACTACGGGCTAACTCCGTTGCCATCTCAAAGTTCATGATATCGCCACTGTAATTCTTGACGATATAAAGGATACCAGCGCCCCCATCAACTCTCTTTGTAGCTTCCAGCATTTGGTCAGGGGTGGGAGAAGTGAAAACCTCTCCTGGACATGCAGCATCTAGCATTCCCA
The DNA here is from genome assembly GCF_963872035.1 of Scytonema sp. HK-05. Classification (NCBI taxonomy): domain Bacteria; kingdom Bacillati; phylum Cyanobacteriota; class Cyanophyceae; order Nostocales; family Scytonemataceae; genus Scytonema; species Scytonema sp. HK-05. The sequence goes on along the minus strand of NZ_CAWMYC010000107.1, from coordinate 26,444 downwards.
TCCCTACAAACCCTGCATGCATCGGTTCGTGACCGCTACCACCACCAGAAACAATTGCTACTTTTCCTTGTACGGGTGCATCGGCTCGATAGACAAAAGCAGGGTCATAGTGGACTTTGATTAAATCCGTATGAGCGGCTGCCATACCTTGCAAACTTTCGTGAATAAAGTCTTCTGATTTATTAATAAGTTTTTTCATAGTCAAGTCACTTTTTATTCAGAGGTTCCTAAAACCAAGGATAAAGCACCTTGCTGCTTTCTTGTTTCTGAGAGATGTGTAAAGTTAAGTAAAACTTAAGAAATATTGTTAATAAATATTGCAGGTAGTTGATCCCCTTGCTAGGGTATGCAAAGTACAGTTGGTTCTGGTAGATACTTGTATCTAAAAGAGGTGTTATCCATGCTCTACGTAAATCTAGGCTTTTCACTGAATTCACTGATTCTTTGAATTGTTAGCAAAGATATTTTTCCGACTGCTTTACACCAATTTTCCGGCAAGACGGTTGAAATATCTTTATTGCTCCTTCTACGCTGAGGATGAGTTTAGACGGTTGCTTACTGACTTCATTCTTACCTACTGCCAGTCCAACTCAAATCTTCCTGAAGTCTGACTAAATACATACCCAAAGTTTGTCTACAAAAATGCGGTAAGACAAGCAAGATTTCTCAGAAATTTCTGACTACGAACGGTTTAGTTCAATTCATACCCCAATCACGAGTCTCTTTCGTCTCACTCCACGCCCAGGATGCAGGTTTTGTTGCAAAATCCTTCAACTGGGCACTGGTGGGCTGACACGATGAGACATCAACTCTGGAGGTTTTAACTATGGATATTCAAGGAAAAACGGCTCTTGTTACTGGAGCCTCACGTGGTATTGGAAGAGCGATCGCCATTGAATTAGCAAGACAAGGAGTCAAACGGCTGTTGTTGGTGGCACGGGATAGTATTCGGTTAGCTGAAGTCGCTACGGAAATACAGATGCTTGGTGTGGAAGTCATCACCTTGGCTTTGGATTTGTCTGAGGTTGTAGAAGTGAATATTGCGATCGCCCAAGCTTGGCGAGATCACGGACCAATTGATTTGCTCGTTAACTGCGCTGGAGTTGCACACCAAGCGCCTTTTTTAAACTCTCGACTGTCAAATGTCGAGGCAGAGATATCCGTTAATTTAATCGGAATGTACACCATGACTCGTCTCGTTGCCCGACGCATGGTGGTACAAGGCTCAGGGACTATCGTGAATGTTTCCAGCTTGATGGGCAAGGTAGCAGCGCCGACAATGGCAACTTATAGCGCCACCAAGTTTGCAATTGTCGGGTTCACTCAAGCCCTGCGCGGCGAACTAGCTGCACAGAATATCCGAGTCATAGCTTTGCTGCCATCCCTGACCGACACTGATATGGTGCGAGAGTTACAGTGGTTTCGGTGGGTAGTACCCGTGACTGCCCAGAAAGTGGCTCAGGCACTTGTTACCGGACTAGCAAGGGATTCACCAGAAATCTTAATAGGATGGCAAAGTCATTTAGCCGTCTGGTGCAACCGCATCGCTCCTTGGCTACTGGAAAAGGTTTTACTGATGGCGGCTCCGATGTCGCAAAACAGACAACCACGTTACCAAAGACTCAGACACGCTAGGGCAACCTCACGTTAAAGGTCATTTGTAAAGTAAAAATAAAATTCTTGTAGGGTGTGTTAGGCGCACCATGCTCGATATGATTTGTAACAAAAAACATGAGCAAAGCGCCTAACGCACCGCCATATATAGCACAACTCAATTGAATGAAGTAATTATTTATCTGTGTCCATCTGTGTCCATCTGTGGTTCATTATTTCTTTCTATACCTTACTCCGGGTTCCAAACCACCATAACATCGTGCGTTAGGCAGTAGCCGTAACGCACCCTACTTACAGCTATTTTCAGGTAAATAGACCACATTTGCCGTAGGGGCACGAAGCTTTGCTGTGCCCTTACAGTGTGGTTGAAATATGTGAAAACTGCTGTAATATTTACTAGCGCAACTCAATTGAATGAAGTAATTATTTATCTGTGTCCATCTGTGTTCATCTGTGGTTCATTATTTCTTTCTATACCTTACTCCGGGTTCCAAACCGTCATAAGATGGTGCGTTAGGCAGTAGCCGTAACGCACCCTACTTAATATTTACTAGCGCAACTTAATTGAATGCAGTAATTATTTATCTGTGTCCATCTGTGTCCATCTGTGGTTCATTATTTCTTTCTATACCTTACTCCGGGTTCCAAACCGCTATATAGCGGATTTCAGAAGCATGATGAAAATTGGATGTTCACTTCCCAATTTTCACTATGACTTGCTATTTGATTGTGTTTGACTCGTGCCGTGCAGCTTAATAAAACTATCAAAGGCATACCAAGCCAACACATACCAAGGAATCGTTTCCAATTGCAATCCCCTAACAAGTAACTGCCGAATAGAAAAGATACCCAGTCCTAAAGGAAAAAGAACGCGCAAATCAACAACATTACTTGTCGCTTGTTGGACTTGCTTGTTCAAATCAACAACTGCATTGGAGACTCCTACTGCTGCTTGGGACTTTCCTAATGCGATATCACCGAAAATAATGCCTAAATCCCGCAGCGAGGCGAAAACATTGTCAAGACTGCCATTTTCACCATCGTGATTTATAACAATGCTGCCATTCTGGATGTTAGTCCGCACCTGATTAATATGTGCATTTGCTTGTAGTGCATTAGCAATTCGTTGCATTTCCCCAGATTGACGATGCGACGGTGCAACTCTCAAACGCAAGCGTCCTGGGGTAGAACTGACAACCCGCGTAGATATAGGTTTAAGTGCAGTTTTTATAGAGTTTTCATCAATAATTTTTGGCATTTGAGTGAGATTCATATAACCATTTTTTAACACTTAACTACCCTCCTAATTTAGGAATTCGTAATTCGTCATTGAGTAGAAAAATCATGACGAATTACGAATTTTGTTGGGTGTTCCCTGGCTAAACCAGGGAACAAGAAATGACTGGAAATTACACACCGTTATCAGAAACATTGTCAGCAGACGTACTTGCAACATCAACTGCTGGTAGCTGTCTTCCTTCAGCCAGTTCTGCTCTGGCTTCGGCTACTATGTCCTCCCAACTTTCGCCAAGTTCTGCAACGGCTCCCTTGCTTTTTTCATACAGGGCAAGTCCGCCTTTAATCAGTGACTTGGTTATTGGTTTACCAACGCCAGCCACCACCGGAATCACCACAGGTGCTAGGAGTACTGCTCCAATACCGGCTATAATACCGGGTGCGCCAGCGTCTTCAACAAAGTCAGTAATTTTAAATCCCATGACCATTTTCCTCCTGATGAATTGAAAAATTTTAGAAAGTCTACAATCGTACTATCGTTAGGACAGCTATCTCATCCTACTGATGGTAGACTTTTTTGCTTGCGGCTTTTGAGAATTGGGCGCAAACCATTGACTCCTGCAACAACTGTCGAGCCATTGTTAACGACTGTTGCTGCTAGGGGGTTAAGACCAAACAAAACTGCTATCAACAATGCCCCTATGTTGGGGATGGCGATCAGACCGGTGTTTTGCCGAATCAACTGTCTGGCTTTGCGGGCAATTTCAATTGCCTCCAACAAACCATGCAAATCATTCTGCATGAGTACGACATCTGCAGTTTCGCGGGCAATTTCAGAGCCGTTGGCGAAGGAAACGGAAACATCAGCATAGGCTAAAGCTGGCGAATCATTGATGCCATCGCCAACAAATGCAACTGTCTTGCCTTGTTCGTGCAGCTCGCGGACAACCGTGGCTTTCTGCTCAGGAAAAGCTTCTGCGTGGGTATGCGTTGGATGAATTCCTAATTGAGCAGCAACAGCGCTAGCAGTCCGCTTGTTGTCTCCAGTGAGCATGTGGACTTCCACACCTTCGACTGTCAACAGCGATGTGATTACTTCTCGACTTTCGGGACGAAGTATGTCACTGTACTCTATTCTACCTTGAAGTTGACCATTACTAGCGACATAAATCAGTGATTTTGCCTGTTTTTGGTGACCATTGAGATTCATCTCCACGCCTTCAGTACGCAGAAAGCGCTCGCTCCCTACATAAACAGTCTCGCCGTCAATTTCTGCTTTCACGCCCAAACCAAGTTGATAATCCCACTTGCTACGAGGCAAAACTTCGATTCCCTGGGTTTGGGCATAGCGGACAATTGCTTCTGCCACTGGGTGAGTTAAACGCTGTTCAGCAGCAGCAGCCAGTTCCAGGACTCGTGTTGTTGACGTTGCCGGATTCAGACTTTCGACACCAACAACATCCACTTCACCTTTCGTGAGTGTGCCTGTCTTATCAAACACAATGGTGTCAACTTCTGCCAGTTTTTCTAACGCGCGTCCGCTACGAATGAGAACGCCGCGCCGTGCTGCATAACTCAGCGCTGCTAAAACCGTTGTCGGAACTGATACACGGATTCCAGTGGCAAAATCTAGGGTCAGGACACTGGCTGCCCGTGCTGGGTTGCGAGTTACGGCAAATACTGCCCCTCCAAGTAGCAATGTTGGCACGACAGCTTTTTGAGCAATGTTCAAGGCATAGTTTTCCATGCGGGTATCGTGGACGGGAGCTTCTTGCATTAACTTAATGCTCTGTCCAGCACAGGTGTCGTTACCGATCCGTTCCGCCACGATATAAATTCGTCCCTCCCGCATGAGGGTTGAAGCATAAACGGTTTGTCCCTTTTTCTTCAAGACGGGCATCGACTCACCGGTGAGTTTCTGCTCATCCAACAGCGCTTTACCCCGCAGGATCGTTCCATCCACCGGCACTTGTTCGCCAGGGTAAACAATCACCGTATCCCCTCGCTGGACATCTTGAATGGGAATTTGCACCTTTTCACCGTCACGCTCAACCCAGACGAACTGTCCGAGAGAACTGAGCAGATCCAGAGTTTGCTTAGCTGAAGAACGAGCCGTGCGATCGCGTATGTTTTCCCCAACTTCAATTAAACTCAGCATCAGTGCAGGGGTGAGAAATTGACCTTGGACTGTGGTAATGGCGATCGCCATAAAATCCAGAAAGTCAATATTCAGTTTGCGGTCAACCCAGATCCCCTCCCAAGCTCGTTTCACAACCGGCAATGTGGCAAGGGCTATACTTCCCGCTACCATCAGAGGCGGAATAGTCAATCCCAGCGGTCCACCCAACACAGCTAAAGCCGCAGCTATAGCCGAAAGTTGCATCCCAGGCCAAGATTTTTCTTCTGCATCAGACGCAGGTTGTGGCTTGGATTGTTTGAGAACAATAACTTCACTAGCCGCTTGGATCAAATAGCTCAGATGCGAACGTATCTTAGCATCTGAAACTTTGTTGGGTTGATAAGTGACTGTCAGTGACGCCGCCGCAGGCTTGATCCGAACACTTGTGACAAGGGAGTCAGCTTCCAACAACACTTGCAGGCGTTGTGCATAGTCCGCATCAGAACGCAGGCGAGGTACTCGCAACCTCATCCTTCCGGGGGTCGTATGCACAAGGCTGCATGGAACTTTGGAAGACTGAACCTGAGAGTGTCCATTCCTCTCAACTAAAGAACCCTTCCCATTTTTTGCCGCTACAGGGACTTCGGAAACATGACCTCGGGAGGGCGGTATTTGCACACTAAGTTCTGCCATTTCTTCTTGTTCTCTCTCATACAAAAATTGTTCAAATTGAATTTTCAAAGCCTGCTGTGCAAGACACAGATAGGGTGCATTAAGGGGGTGGGGGACGAATCAGTAAACAGTGAACAGTTACCAGTGAACAGTGAAGAGAAATTGGTCACTGATAACTGGTCACTGATAACTGAAAATACTGATAACTGATAACTGATAACTGATAACTGTTAAAGCTACCCTATTTCCTGACACCCATACATCCTACTTTCAAGCGAGGGCTTGCCTATCTTCTGGCTAATTTATGGCAACAACACTATCCCCAGCAGCAGATTGAATCAGACTGGATAGATATGATATGGCTTGTTCCAAAAGGCTCAAAGAACCCTTTTGGGAATTGAGCATTGCTCCAGACTTGTAGGTAATCACAATTGAGGCTGCCGCATTATTAACGCGATAGCGCAAAGCGCTCGCCCCGAAGGGGTGCTCGCCAGTGATGACAGGATCTGCTTTGAGTAACGCCTCCAACCGTTGGACGTATTTTGAGTCTTTAGCTATTCGAGGCACGCGAAAACGCACTCGCCCTGGAATTGCATGAGCAATGCTATACGCCACTGTTGCTGGTTGTGTGGGTTGATGAATCTTTTTAGGATCATGATTGGACTGGTTTTGTGGGGTGGGCATCTTGCCCGCCCCTTTTAATTCCAATCCTGGGGATACTCCCGCCGTCTGTGATTTGGATTGCAAGGATACTCCCATCCCAACTGATCGGGGATCAGACGAGACGCCCGCACTCACAGTTTCATAACCATTCTCTTTTTCTTGTACAACGCTCTTACGAGTGGCTCTTTGAGATACAGAGGATGAAATCACTGGCTTTTCGGTTGCTGGCATTGTCTCTTCTGGGTTACTGGCAGATTGAATCAGATTAGCCAAATACAGACGAATCTCAGAATCTGACATAATACCAGATTTGTAAGTAATGACAATAGACCCTGCCATGTAATTGATTTGCTGAGTGATTATCCAAGGCTCACAAGCGAGCAAATTCTGCAAGCGCTGCACATATTCTCGATCTTCGGATATCCGAGGAATGCAAAATCCTACTCTGGTTGGAAGTGCATGGGTAATGCTGTAATATACCGCAGAGTGTGGCTTTGCTATTGGAGAATGAGTCTCTTCCTCTACTATTTCCTGAGGCTTCTTACTTGAGTGCAGTGTTAATTGCGATGTTGAACCAGCCATTTTTATCCTCCAATGTTCCTGAGTCGGGAACTGAGTCTAACGGAAAGTTCGCCAGAAACGATAGAGCCGTAGAAAGAGCCGGAGTCTTGAAATCAGACCATACACTGGCTGTTTCGATTGGCTGCTGTTCTGCTGTTGTTGATCCTGCTGGTTCTACAAGCTGATTTGGTGGAAGCGGTTGCTCTGTTGTGTTTACAGGTGTTGTGTTTACAGGTGTTGTTTGAGGGATTGTTTTGTCAGCCAACTCCATCAAACCAACCCAATAGGACACTGGTATCTCACCTGCTTTGTGGGCGATCGCAATTGATGCTGCATCGCAATTCATACGCACGCTTGTCACTTTAGAATCGGTTTTCAGTAACCTCTCAAGTCTCCGCGCATAAGCGCGATCCCGCGCAACTCGCGGCACATTAAACCTGATACGTCCTGGAATGGCATGAACAACGCTATGAGCAATCTTTCCAGGCTGTGCTGCTACGTCGTTAACCTTATCAACAACATTTGTTGACTTTTCAGTTTTGATGGGAAATGTTTGCTGCACTTTTGATGATGAAGGTTGGTCAGTTTTATTCGGTTTTACTTCAGAAGCTTTTTGAGAATTTTTCTTGATTTCTGATGCTGCAAATTGAGGCTTAAGAGAGTTAATCACCCGACGAGTTGCATTTGCCGTAATCATGTAAACCGGAATCGATGGCAAACCGCTGATTCCCAGTCCTCCAGTGACTGCTAATCCCGTAAACATCGGAATAAACGAAATGCCCTGCTCTTTCCAAAAATCAGCAGATTTCCATGCAGCAAACGGGTCTTGTTTGCTTTCTGCTTGAGGCGAAGCTGGCAATTGGTGTATGTCAAATTGCTGGAGTCTCTCCAACATCTGGGGCAAGGACAGTTTATTTTCATCAAAGTTAACGACTAAACTGCCTGTTTGATCATTAACTGAGACTTCCCTGACCCCATCTTGCTTTCTTAAATTTTGAGAGATGGTTTCAAGTATCGAGTTATGACTACCGTCAGTAGCACGGATTCGGACGCGCCCTGTTGTTGCATGAACAATTTGCAATCCACCTACGGGTGGTTGCACTGTTGATTCTGCAACAGATTTGCTGGTAGTTTCACTTGATTCATCGCTTTGTTGCTGATCTGAGACTAAATCGACAAGCTTTTGCTCCCGAGGACTTAATCTCTCGCGACTACTGAGAGTTTTGGTCATTTACCCGATAACTGCGTCAAGCCAGATGGTTAACAATAGGTTAAATGTAGCTGAAAATTCCAGGCAATTTATCACTCTTTAGAATTATTAATACTTAAGCGTTGTTAATAACTGTTTTCTGATATACCTGCTCTGTGATTATGTCCAAAGTACTTTCTAGCCTATCTAAAAAGACGATACCGTCGAGATGGTCATACTCGTGTTGAAATATACGAGCTACAAAATCAGTCAATTCTTGCTTTTGTAGTTTACCATTTCGGTCTGTATATTCTACTTCAATTGCTTGGGATCTGGGAACTAATCCTCTAATGCCAGGAATACACAAACAACCTTCCCAACCTTTAACTATCTCCGTTGAAGAAGCAATGATTTTGGGATTAATCATTGCAGTTGGTTCCATGGACGGAGCGTTGGGATACCTGGGATTACGGCGAGAGGCAACGATAAATAAACGACAGGATTCGGCAACTTGAGGTGCAGCAATACCAACACCGTTAGCCTGAGCAACTGTCGCCGTTAAGTCGTCAATAAGTTTCTGAATGCGATCGTCATTGATATTTTCTACCAGTGTAGCTTTTTGACGCAGTATTGGATCGCCTAATTGAATGATTGGTAGCAATTCACCCATAAAAATAAAAACTCTTATAGATAAAACTTATGAAAGACTTATGAAATATAAAAGATGAATCAGGAATATTTTTAATTCATAATCCATACTTCATAATTTACAGCACATTACAAGTAAATGAAGTACAACAACGTTGTTGTTTAAAAGCCGAGACACTGAGGAAATTTTACTTCTGACTTCTGAACGGCAGTTGCTTTATGCCGGGGAACCCGTCCACCGCACTGCCTCCTCCTGACTCCTGACTTCTGCTGTATAATTTAGCTTCCACCCCTAATAGGTAAAGGTGCAGGTCTAACTGCTATTTGTGTTGTTTGTCCATTGCGTAATACTTGTAATTTTACAGGAAAACCAATTTTACTATTTTCGAGTATTTTTTGTACTTCTTCTATTTTAGAGACTGACTGGTTTTCAATGCTTTGAATCACATCACCTTCTTTGAGTCCAGCGGAGGCTGCTGGAGAACGCGGCACAACATCAACTAATAAAACTCCCTTATCTGTTGCCAAATTAATCCCTAATCTAGACTTAACTTTTTCCTTAACTTCTGGATTCAAAGTTACCATTTGAATACCTAAATAAGGATGTTCAACTCTACCTTTTGCTATTAATTCCTGAGCAATCTTCTGTGCCGTACTAATAGGAATAGCAAATCCCAAGCCTTGAGCGCCGCGAATGATTGCAGTATTCATAGCGATGACATCTCCACGAGCATTCAGCAGTGGTCCCCCAGAGTTACCAGGATTAATAGCAGCATCGGTTTGAATGAAATCAACACGCTTGTCAGTAACACCGATGTCACTGCTAGAACGACCTATAGCGCTGATAATACCAGATGTCACAGTATAATCCAAACCAAGAGGATTACCAATGGCAATCACCGCTTCTCCTGGTTGCAAGACCTCAGAGTTACCCAAAGAAACAGTTGGCAAGTTATTTGCTTCTATTTTAATCACAGCAACATCCGTCAGCGGGTCTTCACCCATGACACGTCCGTCAAAAGAGCGACCATCTTTGAGTTTCACCTTTACAATTTCAGCACCGTTAACGACATGGGAATTCGTCAAAATTTGACCACCGGAGTTAATAATGAACCCAGAACCGCTACCTTGTTCAACTCTTTCTCTAGGTTGCGAGCCAAAAAACCGCTGGAAAAATGGATCGTCAAAATCTTCGGGTACCCGAGAAACTACTGTTCTAGAAGCATCAATGCGAACAACTGCTGGACCGACTTTTTGGACAACTCCAACAACGAAGTTAGGATTACTGGACGATGGGACAATGGACACATTTGTGGAGGTGGTATCAATTGTCCTTTTGACGGGTGTTTGAAGCTGAGCATCTGATTTTCCGGCATCCAGGGTACCAGCAGGTATGGAACAACCCCCAATAGATATCACTGCTACACTACTTAGGAGTATGACCAGATGGGGCAAACGCCCTGCAACAATATTTTTAGGCTGAAAACCATGGTCTTTTGTTTTCATGTGTCTTTGCTTCTCCGTATGAATCAGTGGGTGTTAGAATCTTGGCTACCGGGGGAAGTCCAAGAATGATGACAACTCAAAAAGTTGTTCGGTGGTGCTTTGAGGATAGTTTGCTAAATTGGTGCTTGGCTATATCTTCAATTATTGTCAACGACTTCTAGTTGAGTACAATCCCCATGCCTAAAAGGCAGGGCTGCTGTAGTTAACTCTAGTTGACCAGTTTTAGTCCGGTCTTCGGACTACGTTCAGGGCAAGTGTTTAAGTTCCTACTCCGGAATGCTTGCCAGTTCCGCGATCCTAGAACCAGATTGTTAAACGTCCGATGAAGTTTAGGCAGTGCAATCTGGAAAGTTACCGACCCTGAACATTAACGAGGCAAACTTTACCCGAAAGGGTTTCCCGGAAACGGGGGCGCTTGGATAAGTTTAACGGGAAATTTATTTCCCGTTGGGCTTCCTCCTCCGTCTTAAAACAGTCAACAGCTACCTACGCAGTGACGCCTGCTTCCTGGTGGGGGATTTAAAAGAGCCCTCCGGGTATCTCCTGAGCCCTTCGGGCACGGCTTGAGGCCGAACGGAGACGCTGAGCGCAAAGCGCACGCTCCGCGAACGCGAACGCCACTTGCTCTACTTGGGGAAACCCCAAGACCGCAGTGGCTCACCACCAACGCTTATGCCTACGGCACGTCTCTTGACGAACGGTGCACAGGAGTGTGGTGTTTCCCCCGGAGGATGAAACTGATAACTGATAACTGATAACTGGTAACTGTTAAAAAGACGGGGCTTCCGCCCTTTGATTTTGGTGACGATAGCTGAGCATTGGTGGTAAATCATGGAAATGCCCATAGAAAGTCTGTGGAGTCAGGTACTAGAGCGCTTACAATTAGAGCTATCCCGTCCCACCTTTGAAACTTGGATTAAAACTGCGAATGCAGAGCAATTGGAAAATAATTGCTTGGTGATTTGCGCTCCCAACCCGTTTGCTCGCAATTGGTTACAGAAATATTACATAAAAACGATTGCTAATGTCGTACAAGATATTCTTGGCTATCCAGTAGATATTTATATAACTGTTACCAGTGATGAATCTCGTGTCAATGAAGAAGAAGTTTCTTGGGGGTTCCCGGATCAAACTAATATTCCAGAAATGCTTCCTCAAAACCGACTCAAAACTCCAGAATTAAACCCCAAGTATGTTTTCTCGCGATTCGTAGTCGGTGCTAACAATCGTATGGCTCACGCTGCTTCATTAGCAGTTGCTGAATATCCTGGAAGAGAGTTTAATCCCTTATTCTTGTGTGGTGGCGTGGGTTTAGGGAAAACTCACCTCATGCAGGCGATCGGTCACTATCGATTGGAAATTTGTCCCGATTCAAGAATATTTTACGTCTCTACTGAGCAATTTACGAATGATTTAATTACCGCTATCCGTAAGGACAGTATGCAAAGTTTCCGGGAGCATTACCGTGCTGCTGATGTCCTTTTAGTGGATGATATTCAGTTTATTGAGGGTAAGGAATATACCCAAGAAGAATTTTTCCATACTTTTAATACTTTACATGAAGCAGGCAAGCAAGTCGTCTTAGCGTCTGACCGTCCTCCCAACCAAATTCCCCAGTTGCAAGAACGTCTGTGTTCTCGATTTTCTATGGGGTTAATTGCTGATATTCAAGCGCCAGATTTAGAAACGAGAATGGCGATTTTACAAAAAAAAGCTGAGTATGAAAATATTCGTCTCCCCAGGGATGTCGTTGAGTATATTGCTTCTCACTACACTTCTAATATTCGAGAGTTGGAAGGAGCATTGATTCGAGCGCTAGCGTATATTTCTATTTGGGGTCTACCTATGACGGTGGAAAATCTTGCACCCATTTTAGAACCTCCAACACAGAAGGGAGAAGCCACACCAGAAGGAATTTTAACAGTGATAGCTGAGGCTTTTGATGTACCAATAGAAGACCTCAAAGGAAATTCACGCCGACGAGAGATTAGCTGGGCGCGTCAAATCGCAATGTATCTTATGCGGAAACACACGGATCTAAGTTTGCCTAGAATAGGAGAAGAATTTGGGGGAAAAGACCATACAACGGTGATGTACAGCTGTGAAAAAATTACCCAACTGCAACAAACAGATCAAAATTTGGCACAAACGCTGCGCCAACTGAGCGATCGCATTAACATGGCTAGCCGTCCCAAAAAATCATATTGACCTTAAAAAGAGGTGTCAGGTTGTAGGGGAATAGAGAAACAAAATATTGAGTTTTCCACAAGGAACAGATAATCTCAATTGTTAAGTCAACTATAAAAAATCTTTAAGATAAGATTACATCGGGGAAAATTTTTTATTTTTTGTGGAAAACTCGCAAAAAATCTGTGGAAAACTTGAGATATCCAGTGGAAAACTTTATTTAAGTATAAATACCCTGTGGAAAATGCCCCTGGCTTTTCCACAAGTTTTCCACAGTTGAGGACTTGCGAAAGCATCTTTCAAATAGACTTGCATCTAAGTTTTCCACAATTTCCACAGGTGCGACGACTAAATCATTATTTGACTTTTGACTTTTGACTTTTGAGTTTCCGCTCGACTGCCGACATAGCAAGCAATAACGGTGCTAACATATCCAACACAGAAGCCGAATTTGACCGTCAACACCCCGCACTGAAGTGATGGGGCGTCAAGCCCTAAACCTCAGTTAGTTGACCCGATGCGCGTACTTTGCGTACTACGTTATTGGGAAGAGTTAAAGTCCTACCTACGGATACGTGACGCCAGTCTGTAGCTCTAGAACCAAATGGTTAAACAGTTTTACGAGGGGTAAGACAGTGCTGTTTGGATAGTACCGACCAATAACTTTCGGTGGCTACGATTACCCCGCAAGGGAGGCTCGTTAGAGCAAACCCATTATGCGTACAGGTGAGTCCAGTCAGTCATCGGCGGGTTTCCCGCCGTAGGGAACTGGCTCTCCCGTTGGGGTGAAAGATATCAGTTCGTAATTGCCCGAACGAAAGTACATTGCAAGAGTACTGGGTATCAAGTAACCCCAAGGCGGTAATGGTATTTAAAGGCATTTGAACGGCTAATAAATAGCCCTTGTCGTGTTTCCTCCTTGGTCTTTAGGATCAAGGTTTCCACACTCCCAGAGATTTTTAGATGAAATTAGTTTGCACCCAAAGCGACCTTAGTACTAATCTCTCACTCACAAGCCGTGCTGTACCTTCACGCCCGACGCATCCGGTACTTGCTAATGTTCTGTTACAAGCGGATGCTGAAAATAACCAGGTCAGCCTAACAGCGTTTGACCTCAGCTTGGGTATCCGCACCAGTTTTAGCGCTGAAGTGTTGCACCCTGGAACAATTGCCATTCCTGCTAAACTGCTTAATGATATTACTGCTCGTCTTCCAGAGGGTGAAATCACTCTAGAAGACGAATCAGCTACAGGTGACACCTTAGGCGGGGAAGGCTCAATTGTTACACTGACACCCAAGAGTGGGCGTTATCAAGTACGAGCAATGGGAGCAGAAGAGTTTCCAGAACTCCCTGTCATCGAAAATGTTCAAGCGCTACATATTCCTGCTGGTGCATTAATTGAGGGCTTGCGAGGTTCACTCTTTGCAACCAGTGCAGATGAAACGAAACAGGTTCTCACTGGAGTGCATTTAACAGTTCAACAAGACACACTTGAGTTTGCAGCAACCGACGGACATCGCCTAGCAGTTGTGCAAACGACTAACGAAAGTCCAGATACAAACACTGAAACTCAGTTAGAAGTGACAGTACCAGCCAGAGCTTTAAGGGAACTTGCACGGATGCTCGCTCATAATAACTCACCCGATGAACCTGTAGCGTTGTATTTTGACCAAGGTCAAGTTGTTTTTGAGTGGCAAAATCAACGTTTGACAAGCCGCACTCTTGAAGGACAGTATCCTGCTTACTATCAACTTATCCCTCGACAATTTCAACGGGAATTGATTTTAGATAGGAAACAATTTTTGAGCGCTCTAGAGCGGATTAGTGTGTTCGCAGATCAAAAAAATAATGTTGTTAAGGTTAGTGTAGACAGCGAAGCACAGGAAATTACTATATCCTGTGAAGCTCAAGATGTTGGTAATGGAAGAGAGTTAATGCCAGCACAGATATTGGGAGAAGATATAGACATTGCCTTCAATATTAAGTATTTAATGGAAGGCTTAAAAGAGTTACCCTCTACTGAAATTAAAATGCAGCTAAATGGAAACTTGACTCCAGTGATTTTCACTCCACTCGGTGGTTTGAAGATGACTTATTTAGCTATGCCCGTACAACTTAGGAATTAGAAAGATTTTGTTTAGGGTAAACGCATCTAAAATTTATTTGATCAAAACTAGGAGAAGCTTGCACCCCTTGAGATTTTAGCCGTTTAACGATGAATCAAGATCTCCAACACTCACTCAGACTGCGCGTTGAGCAGACGCTTCAGGAGTCTCAAACCCCTGGTGCTACAATTGCTATCTATATCAATGGTCAGCCATTCTTGGAAATGGGTGTTGGCGATCAAGACCCCAACCATCAAGTACCACTGCCAAGCGATGCCAACTTCTACATCTACAGCATCACCAAAAGTCTCCTAGCTACCGCCGCACTGAATCTCGTTAAGGAGGGGCAACTAGACCTCGATGCTTCTGTGCAGCCCTATCTGCCTAATTTCTCTTTAGATGCCCCAATAACGCTACGACAATTGTTGAGTCATACCAGTGGACTACCCGATTACGGTGAAGTACGCGCCTATTTTGATGCCCTACAAGCAACACCTAGTTCTCCCTGGTCTACGCAAACATTTCTTAATCTTGCCCAAACACAAGGTCTACAATTCACACCGGGTACAGGGTGGGCGTATTCAAATATTGGTTACTTGCTGTTGAGGTTTGTCCTTGAGGCGGTAACGAATCTCCCCATACATCAATACCTGCACAACGTTATTTTTAGCCCCCTTTCTTTGAAAAAAACCTTTGTTCCAGGAACTCTCGACGATGTTCGTGAACTCACGCCAGGATATAGTACCTTTTTTAGTGGAGATGAACTGCAAGATGTTATCCGCTTCTATCATCCTGGTTGGGTTTCCCACGGTGTTGTCGTCTCAACAGCACCAGAACTAGCCAAAATTATCGATGCGCTATTTGCAGGAAGCCTTCTTAATGCTTCCCTTGTTGAGCAAATGCTGCATCCGATTCATATCTTGGGAAATGAGCATCCGTTGTTTCATACCATAGGATATGGGCTGGGGCTGTTTCTGGGGATCGATTCACCCTACGGAACAGTAGGAGGACATACTGGCGCAGGACCAGGATACTCAGTTGCCGCCTTCCATTTTCCGAGTTTAGTTGAAAATCGCATGACGCTTGTTGCTCTTGCAAATCGCGACCGCCACGATTTAGATTTGGCATTGAAGATTATCTTTAGAATGGTTCGCACCTTGGAAAGATTTGCTGATGCTTTATAGTTATGAATGATGAATTTTTCATCATTCATCATTCCAACCTTGACACTCTAACTCATCTTCACACCGCAGCAAAACGAATTTTGAGATAGTCTTCTTCCATTTTTGCTCCAGCAGGTTGGAGTGCTGCCAAAGCTTGTGGCAATACTAAATTTCGGCGGTGATTACCAATTGTGATGCTTAACTCATCTCCGGTTTTACTTAATTGAATTTGATTTTTAGGAATTCCAGGTAAGTACAATTCCAAGCTATATTGATTTTTCTCTTGTACGACTCTAATTGTGTTTTCTTTGTAATAAACTTGAGTTGGATCTTCATCCTTATACAACGTGTCTTTAAGACGTTCTAAGGCATCCAAACCACACATTTCCTCAGAGAAAAGCGGAACTTCCTTAACAGGCAATGGATGAAAATTGTCATGAATTTCCCGGCGATACTGCTGTTGATTCTCTTTCCAACGCTGGAAAAAGGGGTCTTGCACAGCTTCAGGAATAATGCGATTTGCAACGACTAAATCCGTTGCAACGTTATACAAACTTAGATATGCATGGGCGCGAAGAGACTCTTTAATCACCATTTTTTCCGGGTTGGTGACGAGGCGCACCGAGGTTTGAGTGTTATCTGTTAATACTTTTTCCAGAGCTTCAATTTGTTGATAAAATTCGTAAGGTGCGTCCATCACCTCTTTGTCTGGTAAAGAGAACCCAGCAATTGGTTTAAAAAAAGGTTCAACTAAAGGTCGTAGTGCAACAGAAATATTTTGAAAAGGTTTGTAAAAACGGCGCATATACCAGCCACTGACTTCTGGTAAACTCAAGAGGCGTAGTGCTGTGCCGGTAGGAGCTGAGTCAATAATCAAAACGTCATACTCCCCTTCATCGTAATGGCGTTTCATTCTTACCAAGCCAAAAATCTCATCCATGCCTGGTAAAATAGCCAATTCTTCCGCCTGCACTCCGTCTAAACCGCGTGCTTGTAAAACTTGGGTGATGTAGCGCTTTACAGAACCCCAGTTTCCCTCTAGTTCTAGTAGTGCATCCAGTTCCGCACCCCACAAATTGGGGCGAATTTGTTTAGGTACGTGTCCCAGTTCTAGGTCAAAACTGTCTGCTAGAGAGTGAGCTGGATCTGTACTCAAAACAAGTGTACGATAACCCAGTTCTGCACAACGGAGTCCAGTGGCGGCGGCTACGGAGGTTTTTCCCACACCGCCTTTGCCTGTCATTAAAATTACGCGCATCGATGGTTTTGTCCTAGCTGAGAATTATTTACACTTATTTACATTATGAACTTTTTAAGGAGAATAAATGCTGTTTGAGCACTTCCAAGCGCGAACAATGCCAATAATCTATGTGGGAAACAATCAAACCTTGAGCGTTGAGGCGCAATTCACTCCAGCCAGAGATAGAAATACGTGGTTTCCAAGGAAGGGGGGTATTCCAGCTGAGTGTCCACTCAGTTTTGATTGTGTCTCCTACACGATTAATGTCATGCAAGTCCATTCTGGTATTTAAAAACACAGTCTTGATGAATTTAATCATCTGCTTGTACCGCTCAACACCACGAAATTTGTTCAGCGGGTCTTGAAAATAAACGTCTTGAGCGTAGATGCTATATGTCTGATTCTCTGGAAATCTTTGATAGTCCTGTTGAAGAATTTGAATGATGTCCATAGGTAACGTGCAACTTAATTTAATAACTTCCTAATTTTGAGATTACCTTTAAAGCAGGATAGAAAGATAGAAAGCTGCTTTCCAAAAGGCATTTATTCGTAGTCCGGGCTTTCAGTCCGCACTATCTCAAAGCCTAGACTACAAGCAAGGTTCAAAATTGAAGTAGGATTGCTGTAGTCATCTAATAAAAGTTGCACATTACCTATCAATAATAATTAGTTAGCGATCGCTTGAGACGATTGCATCTTTAACTTTTCGCTTTTGCAAAAAATTGGACATGAATGGTCGCTCAAAGACTATGTAAAATGAATATGCGACTAGCAAAGACGATAGGGGACTTACTACATATAATATGACATTTATCTGAAGAGGGGAAAGATGTAAGCTGTGTAGATACTGATTCACTGGAGTCATCACCACAACGTGAATCAGATAGAGACTGTAGGAGAATGTCCCTAGTGCAACTGCCCAGGGAGATTGAAACACTCGCAAGACGAAAGGTGTTGCTTTGCTATCAATCACACAATTAGTACAGTAGATTAGCAAACAGGCAGTAGCCAAGCCAACAAAACTCTCAGTAACCCACGTTATTGCTATCCCAAATTTTGGCGACTCAGCAACCAATGCTACGCCAAAAAATACTGTGGCAAGCCAACCCCACGGTAACAAATTTCTCATTCGCATCTTTGACTGCTTCTGAGAAAATCCTATATCTGCGGCAGCCATTCCTAAGGCAAACAAACCTACATACCAAGGATGCGCTAAGTCTATCGACCCATGTAGTAAATAGTGGGGTGTTAGTCCCAAGATAAAGGCGATAATGACAACTGAAAACAAACCCAAACGCCGCCATACAGGCAGTAATACCAGAGGAAAAATGAAGTATATTTGCCATTCTGTGGCAACGCTCCACAATGGACCGTTGATATGAAACAGTTTATCTCCAGGCATCAAATTGTGAATGAGTAACAGGTGATAAAAGACATCACCAAATGTGAAATTACGAGAAAAATGACCCCACAAATTATCATTCCAAGGCAATATTTGGAATTTTACCAATATTGTTATTACTAAACCAACAATAATGGATGTAAAAAGAGCAGCATAATAAGGCGGCAGAATTCTTCGCGATCGCTTCTTCAAGTAAGAGAGCAAACTTCCTGAAATCTGACCTGTTTGAGAGCGAACCACCGGCAGCATCAAACAGTATCCAGAAAGAACAATAAAGACTGAGACACTGAAGAGTCCATATCTGAAAATTTTGGTAGCAACAAGCCATAAACTAGATACATTATTTTCCTGTAATTCCCAAAGGTGGGAAAATACCACGTATAATGCTGCAAGTCCACGTAAGCCATCTAAGTAGTGAAGATGTACTCGCTTGTTGGTAGATTGTTCTGTAGATTGAGTCATGGGTGAACTTCCTGTGATGCTTTCTGTTAATTCGTACAAATTTACTCAAGAAGCGCAGACATTTTATTACTCAATCAAATCGCCATATAGCAATATTGTTTTATCTAACTTAACGCGATGGGTATCACTGTCGCAGGGGCAACATTCAGAATTTTTTCTCTCAGAATTTTATATCATAATTTTTTTGTCATTTTGGGAATTGATTATAGACTCAGACATTATGCTAAAAGCCATTAATATTTTCTGAAAATAGAAAATTTTCATTTTGGCAAACTGTAATGTTAAGATACCATAAAAAGCTTATCAAAAAAATAGTCAACAGATGACTGACTTCAATTGTTTGGAAAAAAAGCTGATAGTCACAAATTTTCTAAAAGACAGTTTTGAGAGCATTTTTGTCATTAACAACTTGGGTTAGTCTTTAGGGTTCTACTTCTGGCCAAAGTCGCTCCAACTGATACCGCCATGCAGCGAGAACTTCTTCACGCGCCTGAGAAGTTTGGTTGACTTCGCCCATCAATCCTTCTGCATAAAAGCGGTCTAGATTTTGCATAGTAGCTTGAAGGGATTGACCTTGCTGTTTTGCTGCCTGTATAATTTGCCGAATGCGTCTTTCAATCAGTCGATTAAAGACATTATCTAAGCCAGTGCGATGGAGAAGAATAAGTCGGGCGATCGCATCGCGAAAATCTTCTGCGACTAAACTATTGCAGTTGTGCTGAAACACCCCCCACACAACCCCTTGCTGCAAGGCATAACGTACTTCCTGAGTATCGTCAAAGTTTGCTTCTAAGAAGTGTTCTATAAAGGGTTGAGCCTCAGATGCTGGCATAATGGGTAATAAAACACGCAACCAACTTTCATCGTCCGAAAGCATCACCAGCAGCCGAAAATTTGCAGTTTCTATTTGCCAGGAACCAGGTGCAACAGCATTGATAGACGCTGCATCAAATAATTCTTTGAGCGTGTCCGCGATTTCTGAAGGTGTCATAGTCTTTTTTGTGGCTTCAGTTTCTAGCGTATCGCTTTGAGCTAGGCTTGCGATCCCAATTCTAAAAAAAGCGATCGCCCCTATTACAAGGCGATCGCCTCTGGCTTGAGAGCAATCATGGATTACCTGCGGGTTGGTTGTTTTGTCGAATTTCGTTTTGGGTGGTTTTCTGGATTACCTGTACAGATTGCGACTCCGATTGCTTCATGTACTCAGCGATGTGAACACCCAGGTTAATGACTTGGGCAAGTCCGCTAAATATTGTGACTAATGCTACCGTAATTTCCAAGGGAGAGGCTTCACGAAAGAAGCCTAGGTTTTTAGTCTTGGGTGTTTTGCCGGATTTTGGGGAATCTTCGTACTGCATAGTTATCCTTTGTTTGTCCTTGAATTGGACGGCTACTTTTTAGATGTCTCCAGCATAAGAAAATGACAGATATTAGTCTCCAGATGGAAATCCTAATTTCTTTTCGACAAAAGTAAGGTGTTTTAGGAAATTGATTAGGATTTAGATAAGGAATTTTGTTTATACAATAACCACTTACCGCAGTGACATTTAATTCAGAGCCCTCAAGGCAACACGAAGCGAAGTTTACACTAGCTGAAAATGACTGGAAGTTGGAACAGCTTTATGCGGATTTGACTTTTGCTAAGCAAAAATGCTCAGCAGGGCACAAAAGAAAGGTACTGACAAAAGTTGAAAAGCGTTACTTGAGAGGGTTGCTTTGTGGGTATAGTCCTGAACAAATTGCCCAAGAACTGGGTAAAGCCGGGGGCACAAAAGTTGGGTACGTTCAGTGGCGTTTAGTCCTAACGAAAGCACTCTTGCTAGTTGCAGTAGCGACTATACCGTGAAGTTGTGGAATGTTAACACTGGTGAATGCGTCAAAACTTTAGAGGAACATATTGATCAGGTATATTCAGTCACTTTTAGTCCTGATGGTCAAATTATTGCTAGTGGCAGCGAAGATCAAACGATTAAGCTCTGGAATGTTAAGACGGGTGAGTGCCTGACAACCTTGAGAGCGCCCAGACGCTATGAAGACATGGATATTACTGGTGTTACAGGTTTAACCGAGGCTCAGAAATCCACGCTGATCACTCTAGGTGCAGTTGATGAGACTGGAAAACGGGATTGCCTTTAATATTTTTTCAACACGCCTTGATGAAATCTATACATTTCACCAGCATATTGAGTAGGAACTCTCCGACTAATGCTATTATTATTGTCTGGTTTTGTGATTAATATTGGTAAGGTTCAGAAAAATGGGAATGCCTTGTGAAATTAATAATATTTTAAAATTGAATCCATCTCAAGGATATCCAAAACAATTAATTATAAAATCCCAACATCAAGTATCTAAAAATGGTTACAGAATTGTATCAGTAGATGTACCTGTTCCTCTAGTAGATGAGAATTGGGTTGCTCATGCAGATGTTATTATTCGTAGACTCATTTGGGAAAAAGGCGAAACTATTGTAATTTTTGAAATTGACAGGATCTATGAATTACCTTTCTCTGTTAAAGTAACAGACGCACAACTCCAAGTCATCTAACAGTTGCAGGCATAATTCTGTCTCTTGCTTGAGTGAGTATTGCTACTCAAAAACTCTGATCAGGCACTTTTTAATTTATTTATCGATTAGCAAGAATTTGGCAATTTCCAGCATTCCTAGCCAGTTTTGCCGTTTGCTCTCGTGTTAGTCATGGCTCTGTCATTGTAATTACTCTAAAAGAGTAATCACGTTATAAGAACTCCCCACGCAGCAACTTTTATTTATTTGTATTTGTGCCGACCTATTTATTTTATTTCTTATAAATTAAAAATACCGAACCAATTGGTCCTGGGTTTTCTAGATAAAACTTATTATTGTAGTACAATCCAGGAGACATACCACCATCAAATAACATTCCCTCTTGAATCTTGCCCAAACAATTATTGCGAGCAATTCCTTCAAGGACATTATCAAACATATCTGGCAAAAGCTCTTGATTCAACTCAGATAATTCAATATCGGAATTAGCTTTAGCGTCGTTAACTAGCAGAATGACATAGCCTTTATCAGTGATAGCTACCATAGAGCGATTGGTTGCTTGTTTACAGGCAAGTTCTCCTAAATCTTGACAGATATCTTTAAACTTGCCGTTGCGATAAAACCTACCATTACCTCCTACTAAGTTATAGTTAAGAATATTATCGTTTCTTCTTCCTGCCTGGATGCTAGCCTGACGTTGCTTTGGTTGACCTGCTGATATACCGAAGGAAGAACGCTTATTCTTAAAAGCTCCTGAATATTCTATTCCCCGAGAAATATTTAAGCCTTGAGGTTTATGATCTATATCTATGTAATCAGCATTAATTGCTGCAATAGGTGTTTGTCCGTTTAATTTTGCGTTTTCATCAGTGATAAGTTCATGAAATAATTTTGGTACATATTCTTGACGTAGTTTACCTTGATTGTCTTTTGCATAAAGTCGATGAGATACACCAACATTGACTTTGAAGTCTAATTCTTCTGATTTGGGGTTGAAGATAATGACATGATTAATGCCTCTTCCATCTTTTTTACCTTGGTTGTTAGTTTTAAAAAAATCTAGACTGAACTTTGTATTGTTTCCCAAACATTGTTGTGTAACTTGTGTTGTAGCTAAACTTTGAGAAGTCTGTTTACAGGCAAAACAAACAAGTATGAGAACCAATGTAGATAATAAACAGATAAATTGATTTTTAGACATATTTAGATAATTTTCAGATTTTCACTAATAGTAAGTATAAACACTTAATGAGACAATGAGAATTAACTCGTGTCAACCTTTATTTCAACAACAAATCTAACTTGAGCTACGACAACACCTGTAAATATCTCGCCGAACAATATCCGGCTGATTTTATCAAATGGTTACTTTCAACTGAGACGTCCGACATTGAGATACTCAAAACAGAACTCAGTTTAGAACCTATTCGTGCTGACTCTGTCACTTTTCTACAAATTATTAATACTATCCTGCACTTAGAATTTCAAACCCTACCATCATCTAATCCTGCTATGGATTTTCGGATGTTGGATTACTACACGCGATTAAAGCGGGAATATGGTTGTCAGATTGAGCAAGTTGTCATTTTTTTACAGCAAACAACTTCAGAAATTGTCTTTAGGCAAGAGTACGTGGATACAAACACTAGACACCGCTATCGAGTCATCCGTATATGGGAGCAAGACCCAACACCATTATTGGCTAACCCCGCCCTCCTACCACTAGCAACTTTGGCGCGTAGCGACTCACCAAATTCATTATTAGAACAAGTCGCCGCTGCTGTCGGTATGATTGAGGAAAACGATGAGCGACAGAATATCTCGGCTTGTACCCAAATCCTGGCAGGTTTGCGGTTTAACAAAAATTTGATTCGACAATTGTTTCGAGAGGAAATTATGCAGGAATCTGTAATTTATCAAGATATCCTTCAAAAGGGCGAGCAAAGAGGAAAGAAGCAAGAGGCTCTAGCACTCATTTTGCGTCAGCTTCCACGCCGCATTGGTTCTGTTAGCCCTCAGTTGCAAGAGCAGATTCGCAGCTTATCAGTTCCTCAGTTGGAGGATTTGGGAGAAGCGCTTTTAGATTTCTCCAGCGAAACTGATTTAATCAACTGGTTGGCTACCCAACATTCATAAACAAAATTATCCCAAATACAAAACCTCCGCTACGGTTATGCTGTAACGGAGGATAAATTTTGATTCTGATTATAATTAATCAAAAACCCAAAATTAAGAGAGCCATTCTAAAACAGCTTCTTCTTTGGTATTTGTATTGCGAGATGGTGTCTCACGATTAAACTTCATGTGAATTGACCGTGTTTGTTCACCATCAGCAGCAACAGCCAAAATCGGATAGTCAATCAAACCATCCTGGAAGGACATCTGGAAGCGGAAGGTACCATCTGGATTCAGCTTAATGGGACGACCGCCAATTGTTACGGTTGCATCGGGTTCGGTTGCACCGTAAACAATCAACTCAGCATCAGCAATTAACCAGAACTTACGCGGACGCATCGGTACGTCGCCAGAGAAGCCAGCACCGGACATCCCGACACCGGACGCGGTTAAACCAGACATTGTTGGAACTGCCCACATACCAACGCCAGAGGGGAAGACGTAGGAGCTGATGGCTTGTTCTGGAGTGACAGAACTAGGAACCTGTTGCATCGAACCAAACAGAGAACCAGCAACCCTTTGTGCTTCGGCAGACTCAGCCAAGCCAAAGATTTGATCATAAATCGCGTTACCGGTGGCGTTGCCGTTGCCGTTGCCGTTGCCGTTGCTTGTAGCAGCCGATGCCACCTTCTTGGTGGGCGGAACCAGTTCATAGAAGGTTTTGCCTTGCAAATCTTCTTCAAAGTTCACTGTGATGAAGACGTCTTCAATCCAGTCGGAAGGATACACAGGAGGAACGTGGACGGGTGCAGAACGAGCCAGTACTAACCAGCGACCATCAGCGCAACGGTAACCGATGTCGATGACATAATCGCGATCGCTCACTGGAACTGGTAGATACCATTCGCGTGCGAGTTCATCACTCGGATATTCCTGAATGCTGTGGGGGCTTTGGTATTCCAAGTTGATGTCGGTGACATCATAAATACGCAATGCCAGCTGTTGTCCCCCTTGTCGCCGCAGTTCTTCTTTGTGTTCGTTGGACACATCCCAGTAGGTATAAGCCCACTGTGGATCGCGGGGTAACAGAACAATACGGCTTTCTCCATACCCTGCTGGCAGATCTGCGAGTCCTTCATCAACATCAGCCAGAGTTCCACCAGTACGGTCTACTTGACCCAACTCAAATTTTGCTGCTTCCACGGTTTCCTGTGCCTCCAATGAACGAGATTGGCTGAGAGAAACTTTGCTGCGCTGAGCTTCTTGAATAGATGCCAGCAGTTGTGATTTACGCATTCGGCTATAACGAGAGATGCTATATTCGCTAGCAACTTTACGTAGTTGCCGCAATGTCATCTCTTCTAGCGGTGGGCGTTCTTTTGCCATGAATTTGGCCTCCAGTAGTTTGAAAGGTTGGTGATGTCCCCTGGTTAATAACTGGCTGATATATAGCCATCAAGCCCAGATAAACTTCTTATTCCTGACTCCTGGTTTTGCCCAGTTGTTTATGTTTTTTAGTGTCTTTTTAAATTGTGGTGACTCCCTTTCAATTCCCACATAATGCCAAAATCAGCATTTTTGATAGGGGAGCGCAGGAGCCTTTTGTTAATAAATATTAAGCACTAACCCTCCACTGGGATCAAGGGGTCAAGAGACGCTTTTTTCAGCTTTTCACGAATTTATTAGCCCTTTGGGGATCACAAAGTGATGATTCTCTGACATTGTAGCTCCTTACAAGCCAGCCCAGCATCTGCGCTCTCATGAGATTGTCAAGATATCTTGACAAATAGCGGCTCGTGGGGATCTAGGGGCGCAATTGCTTCTCTTATGGGTGTAAGGGAAAAATTGTGAATAACAAATTTCCCTTACTCCCGAATGACTCATGATCCGAAAATCAAAATCCACAAAGGAAGTATGAGGAGTAACAAGAGTGTGGATATGATAATACTGCTGGCGATTAAATCGCGGTCGAGGTTGTACTCTTCTGCCAAAATCAGACCAGCAAAAGCCGTGGGTACACCAGACATTAAGACCATTGCTAAACGTGGTGAACCTGATAATCCAAAAAATAAAGTTGTTGCTATCCCAACGAGTAGGGGTGTAATAAAAACCCTCAGGAAAGCGGGGACGAAGGCAAGTTTCAAACTCTTCCAGCCTTGAAGCTGTGCTAAGCGAATACCAGTCAGTAAAAAGGCGCAAGCGATGACGATGTTTACAGAACCTTGGAGTCCTGATTCAATCATGGATGGTAGTTGTACAGAACGAGTGAGATAGCCGAAGAGAAATGCCCACAGAGGAGGTACACTCAGAACATCGCGCACTTGTATCCACCAGCGATTTTCGGATTGCGAATGATTGAAGTAGCTGGCAATCACAACTCCAAAGCCATAGGTGCCGATAACATTGTGGGTAATACTGTAAAGGACAGCCCAGTTGAGAGCATCTGAGTGAATTAAAGCAGGGGCGATCGCCAACCCGACGAAACCTGTGTTACCCAAAACAGCAGAAAGCACAAAACTACCACCAAACGAAGAATCAACCAAATTAGGGGGAAGTAATTTAGCCCAGTATGGCTTTAACTTGTGGGATAGTAACAGTTTCCATCCCCACAAAATGAGTGACGCCATTACCAAACCAACTATCAGCGCTCCCAAAGTGATTATTGGTGCTAGTAAAGGTAAACTGGCTCCGCCCCCAAATTCCTCTAATTGACCTTGTCTTGCTAACGCCAAAAGCTCTAGTGGCACTCCGAACCAGTAAAGACCACGACCTAAAATTCGTGGAAACCACTGAGGTAGGAATTTAAATATGAATAGCCCCAGACTCGTCCAGAGAATCAGGGGCGCATAGGCATGAAACAGAGTTTCTGTCATGAATAAAACGTATTCCAGCGACTGGGATGAGCCTTATACAAATTAAAAATTAAAAAAGAAAAATTTTAAAGTTATCTTCTTGACTTGACTTAGCTAGAGAATAATCGTGAACTACCTACACTGACCTGAGGGTACAGTGTAGGCTTCCAGCGTCATTGACA